>CAYTRA010000012.1:0-19897 GCA_964439675.1 uncultured Dehalococcoidaceae bacterium | reverse complement strand
GTCAGTGGGCACTTGAGCTGGCGCGTGAAGCTGCGCAACATCTCCCGCGGGGTTCCACGTAGTACGCGTCAGCCATCCGGCCGCCTCCCGCGGTGGACGGAGGGCGAGGAGGCTAGTCCTCGCCGCCGCCCATCATCTCTGTGACGCTCTCGAAGAAGGACTTCTTCTTGCTCTTCTTGGGGCGGTAGTCGCGGTCGCGATCCTCGTAACGCCGTTCGGAGCGCCCGCCGCGGTCGTTGTCCCAGTCGTCGTCGCCTCGAGACTCGCGCTCCACGATCTTGTCGAGTTCGCCGCGGTCGAGCCAGACGCCCTTGCAGTCCGGGCAGAAGTCGATGCGGATGCCAGCGCGGTCACGTTCGCGCATCTCCGCTCCACAGTTGGGGCAGTTCATTCGTCCTCCAGCAGTCCGTTGCGGGCCTTGGTGGTGGGCGGATGCCTTCGGGAGGGTACCTCCGACACCTCGCCCCTCGCGACACCGAGGGTGCGCGGACGGTGGCGGGCAGTGACAGGATTTGCGACTCTGAACCCCGCAGTGGCGGATGGTGTAGCGGTAGCACAGGGGACTTTGGATCCCTTAGCCCAGGTTCGAATCCTGGTCCGCCAGCCAGCGTCCTCATGTGTCGGGACGCCTCGAGGAATCGTCTTGCCTGATGGCGGTGCCTGCGGCACACTGAGAACAGGCGTTCCCCGATAGCTCAACGGTAGAGCAAACGGCTGTTAACCGTTAGGTTCGTGGTTCGAATCCACGTCGGGGAGCCACTTCTTCTTCCCTCGCTCCTCCTGCTCTCCCGATCCTCCTCTGCACGACCGCTGCAACCGCAGTGCATCTACGATTGCTGCTCTCCGATCAGGAAGGGCGCGGCCCCATGTCACTCGTCCGGGTGCAGAACTTCTCGATCTCGCTGGATGGCTTTGGGACTGGCGAGGGGCAGAGCCTTGAGGCGCCGTTCGGGCACGCGGGCGAACGGCTGCACGAGTGGATGTTCGCGACCCGGTGGTGGCGCGAGGCGGGCGGTGAGGCCGGCGGCAGCGGGGGCATCGACGACGCTTTCGCGCGGCTGTTCGATGTTGGGGTCGGCGCCGAGATCATGGGGGCGCGGAAGTTCGGCCCGCCGGGGTGGCACGATGACCCGGAGTGGAAGGGCTGGTGGGGTGACAACCCGCCGTTCCACACGCCGGTGTTCGTCCTCACGCACCACCCGCGCCCCTCGATCGAGATGGAGGGCGGGACGACGTTCCACTTCCTCGACGCCACGCCCGCCGAGGCGCTCGCGGTCGCCCGCGAGGCTGCGGGCGGACAGGACGTCCGGCTGGGGGGCGGCGCCACGATGATCCGAGAGTTCCTCGCGGCGGGGCTGGTGGACCACATGCACTTGGTGGTGGTCCCCATCGTGCTCGGGCGAGGCGAGCGCCTCTGGGCCGGGCTTGAGAGCATCGAGGCGGACTACGAGGTCGAGGCCACCACCTCGCCGAGCGGGGTCACGCACCTGACGTTCACGCGCGCCACCGCCTGACCGGCGACCTGCCGTGGGCCATGAAACGCGGCTCACCCGCCTACATCTTTTCGCCGGGGAGGCTGGCGGCCTGCTTGATCCAGGAGCGGAGCTGGGCCTCGTCCAGTTCGTCGTCCTCGTGGATGTCGAGGTAGCGCACCTCCGGGTGCTTAGAGCCCTTCGGGGGCACGGGGTCGAGCGAGGCGCCCTTCAGGAACTGGACCTGCACGTACTTCGTGTAACAGCGATACGACAGGAACCAGCCCTCGTCGTCCTTACTGCCATAGAACGGCTGGTTCCACTTCACGGCCTTCCGCACCCCGGGCACCGTGCGCTCGATGAGGCTGTCGAGGCGTTCGCCGATGCCTCGCTTCCACTCGGGCATCGCGGCGATGTAGTCGCGCACGGGGCCTTCGCCCTCCCCCTTCGGGATCTGGGGGTTGCCGCCGGAAAGCAGTTTCGGCTCGGCGGCCTTCTTTCGGTCTGCCATGGGGTTGTGTCCTTACGCTGGTGAGTACGCCGCGGGCGGAAGTCACGCTCCGGGAGCGATCCCCGCGGTTGTGATGAACTGCCGGATCTGCGAGGCGTGCTCGGTCGTGTGTACCACGAGGCCGTTGAGGATCCACGCGTGGGGCTGCCCGCGGTAGCGGTGCGTCGGTGGGAGCGGCATCGATGCCTGCTCGTCAGTTATGTCTGATAGCGCGATGCTCACCTGCTCGCGGCAGTGGTCGGCGTAGCCGAGCACCTCGGCCCGCGACCAGGGCTCCGGCAGGCTGGTGAGGTCTCGCCAGTGCGGGTGCCCGGTGAACGGAGGCGGCGGAGCCCACGGGGTGAACTCGCCGTTCAGGTCGTAGTCCAGGACTTCGAGCGCGTGCCATGACATGCCCCAGGGCGTCGCGTGTCGCTGCACCAGGGCTCGCCTCTGCTCGGTGTCCGTGACGGGATGCCCGTCCGCATCGAGGATCTCGCGGGCCGGGTTCGGATCCGGGACCTGCCACATCGGCGTAGCCCACTGGTCGTCTGTGCAGTCCCGGACCGAGGCGGCCAACTGATCGAGCGCCTGCCCGAGGCTGCGGCTGAGGCTCTCGGCCCAGATCGATGTCATACGTTGTCACGCTAGGAGGCCGCCCGCTGATCTTCAACCGCCTACGCCGAGCCACCTCGTGCCTACGGCTCGCGCTCGTCGTAACGCTCGCGCGCCGCATCGATGTCCCCTCGATGCGCCTCCGCCCAGCCGACGAGCGAACACACGGTCTCCAGCAGGGTCTCCCCCAGTGGGGTGAGTTCGTAGTCCACTCGCGGGGGCACGACGGGATAGACCGTGCGCGACACCAGGCCGTCGCGCTCCAGCCCTCTGAGCGTCACCGTCAGCATGCGCTGGCTGATGCCGTCGATGCCCCGACGCAGTTCGCTGAACCGGCGGGTGCCGCCGCCCAGCATGTGGATCACGTGGACGGACCATTTGTCGCCCACGCGGTCCAGTACCTCGCGCACCTCGCAGGCGGTGGGCGGGGCGCCTGACACGGCGTGGGTCTGTCTCGTCGTCATCGTCGTTCTCGCTTTCCCCTCACCAGAGGGAGTGATGGGTTACCTCGGGGTGCCTGGGGCACTTCAAAGTGCCGTCTTCACGGGGCGTCCCCGGTCACGCATGATGATATCAATTCCTGATGAGAACTGACACCCACAACAGAACTGAAGACGAAGGAGCAGCGAGATGACCACCTGGACCCTGGACCAAACGCACGCCGAGCTTGGGTTTTCCGCCAAGCACATGATGGTCGCCACCGTGAAGGGGCGCTTCACCGGCGTGGACGCTGAGATCCACATCGACGAGGAGCAACCGGAGGCATCGCGGGTGCGGGCCGTGGTGGACGCCGCCACGATCACGACGAACAACGACGAGCGCGACGCGCACCTGAAGAGCGCGGACTTCCTGGACGTGGAGCAGTTCCCGCACCTGGTCTTCCAGAGCACGTCCGTGCGCAAGACCGGTGATGACGAGGTCGAACTGACGGGTGACCTGACGATCCGCGACGTCACGCGCCCGGTGGTCCTCAAGGGCGAGTTCACGGGGCCAATTGCCAGCCCGTGGGGCGACCGTCGCGCGGGCTTCTCGCTCAACGGGGAGATCGACCGCGAGGACTTCGGCCTCACCTGGAACGTGGCGCTGGAGGCCGGCGGCGTGCTGGTGAGCCGCAAGATCAAGCTCCACGTGGACGTCGAGGTGGCGGCCCTGGCCCAGGCGGAGGGCACCGCCGAAGCGGCGGTCTAGCCTCGGTCCAGACGCGAGACGGAATCCCGGCCACCCGCCACCTCGAGGCGGGTGGCCACTCCGTCCTCGCGCGCGGAGCGAACTTCAGCGAGGTTCGAACAACTCCACGGCATTGCCGGAGGGGTCCTCCGCGAGGATCTGCTTGCCGCCGTTTCCGACGATGACGTCACCTCGGAACGGGACGCCGGCCTGGCGGAGCCGCTCCACGACCTGCTCGATGTCGCGCACCTCGACCTGGATGCGGTTCCAGCCGCCGGGTTGAGGCTCGCGGCCGTCTGGCATCGACTGGCCGGCGCCCCCGCCTCCGCCCGGCTTGTTCAGGAGCAACCGGAGGTCGCCGAGCGAGAGCATGGCGAACCCCGGACCCGGGTGCATATCAACGTTGAAGTCGAGGTGGTCGCGGTAGAACGCGACCGCGGCGTCCACGTCGTCCACGATGTAACGAACACTTGCCGGCATGGTCCTGACCTCCCTCGGGCATCGTCGGCGCAGGGTACTCCTGCCACTTCGGTCGGGCGTCTGGGCAGCCGTGGGGTGCTCGCTGGGGCAATCGATGGCACGCCGTGCCATCCAAACGCTTGACGCGTGCGTACTATCCCCGCATGACAATGACCCAGGCAGCCGCCGGCATGGTGCCGCCTGACCCGCCTCGCGGCACTGCGCTCGTGCGCGAGGGCATTGCGGATGCGGCCGTACGGCTCTTCCTGGAGCGCGGCTTTCACGAGACCACCATCGATGACATCGCCGCCGAGGCGGGCGTGTCGCGGCGCACGTACTTCCGCTACTTCGCCTCGAAAGACGACGCGATCCTGGAGTACATCTCCCTGCTCACCGGCCGCATCACGCGAGCACTGGAGGCCCGCCCGACCGAGGAACCCGGGCTGACGGCGCTCCAGAACGCGATGCGCGAAGTGCTGATGGACGAGGTCCAGGACACGCCCCTGGCTCGCTCGCTGACCGGCCTGATCATCGAGACGCCCGCCCTGCGCGACCGGCAACTTGGCATCAACGCCGCCATGGAGGCCCGCGTCGCGAGCATCCTCTCGAACCGGCTGGGCCTCGCGGCGGTCGACACCACGGCCCGCCTGGTGGCGGCGCTGGGGACGGACGCGCTGGACATCGGCATCCGTCAGTGGCTGGAGCGCGACGAAGCGACCGGCTCGATGGTCGCGGAGATCGACGCGGTGTTCGACTCGATCCGCGAGGTCTACCGCCAGCCGGGCAATGGGCACGCCGACCTCACCCAGAGCGGCGGGTAGCCCTCGACGCTCCCGGCCGGCTCGGTCAGTCGCGCAGGCGCGCCGCCAGCGTGCGCGAGGTCACCACACCCATGCGCATGAACTGATCGATGCAGCGGGCCACGCCGTCCGGCTCATGGATGGCGACCTCGTGTCCCGCATGGCTGAACACCTGGAGGCTGGCGTTGCGCAGGCGCTGGAAGTCGCGCAGGTTCGATGACAGCAAGCCATCCGCCGTCCCGGCGATCATGAGCGTCGGCGCCTGGATCTCGCCGAGGCGCTCGCCGACTCGAAGCGCACGCATGGTCTCCCACCCCTGCACGTAGTGCCCGTTGGACACCGATCGACGATGGCGGAAGCGGTCTTCCAGCCACTCGTCCGGCTCCATGTCATCGCGGAAGCGGAGACGGCGGGAGCGCCCCAACTCGACCTCGCGGTCGGCCTCCGTGGGCTGGACGACCGGGACGTCGGCGGCCTTGATGCCGTCCGCAGAGATCGGCGCCATCAGCACCAGGCGCTCGAGCCGCTCCGGGTAGTCGAGCGCCAGCCGGTAGCCAATGCCGCCCCCCATGGAGTGTCCGGCGTAGGTGAAGCGCTCCAGGCCGAGGTGGTCCGCGATGCCGATCACGTCGGCGGCGAACTGCTCCAGGGTGTACCCGTCGGCGGTGTGCTCACTCTCGCCCGTGCCACGGCACTCCATGAGGATGACTCGGTAGCCCTCGTAGTCCCGTCGGAGGCGCTCCGCCACGGGCGCCCAGTTCACCCGGCTGGCGGTGTAGCCGTGGTGGAGGAGGATCGGTTCGCCGCCGGAGTCGCGGTCGGGGTCGTCGTACCAGAGGCGGGCGCCGTTGACGGTGGCGTGAGGCATCAGCGCATCTCTCGCTTCAAGATCTTGCCGGTGGGCCCCTTGGGCAGGGTCTCCCGGAACTCCACGATGCGCGGGTACTTGTACGCCGCCACGTGCTCCTTGCAGTAGCCGATCACCTCATCCTCGGTCAGGGTCTGGCCCGGCTTCAGCGCCAGCACCGCCTTGACCTCCTCGCCGTGCTGCGGGTGCGGCACGCCGAGCACGGCGGCCTCTGCCACGGCCGGGTGCTGGTAGAGGACCTCCTCCACCTCGCGTGGGTACACGTTGAAGCCGCCTCGCAGGATCATGTCCTTGAGACGGTCCACGATGGCGAACGACCCGTCCGTCTCGCTCCGCACGCCGATGTCGCCCGAGTGGAACCAACCACGGTCGTCGATGGCCTCCGCGGTCGCCTCCGGCCGTCCGAGGTAGCCCTTCATGACATTGTGGCCCCGGATCACGATCTCGCCGCGCTCGCCGTCCGGAAGGACGTTGCCCTGCTCGTCCATGATCGCCATCTCCACACCCCAGACGGGGTAGCCGATGGAGCCTGGCGTCCGAGGCTTGTCCAGCCGGTTGAAGGACGCGACCGGCGAGGTCTCCGAGAGGCCATAGCCCTCCAGCACCTCCACGCCGTACTTGCTGTTGAAGGCGTTGAGGACCTCCACCGGCATGGGTGCACCGCCCGTGACGCAGGTGCGCAGGCTGGAGGCGTCGTAGTTGTCCGCCTCCGGGTAGCCGAGGATGGCGAAGTACATGGTGGGCACGCCGGCGAAGAAGGTGACGCGATGGCGCTGGATCAGCCCCAGCGCGTCCTGTGGCGTGAAGCGAGGCAGCAGCACGAACGACGCCCCCGCCGCGATGGCCGCGTTCATCACGCAGGACTGGCCGAACGAGTGGAAGAGCGGCAGTGTGGCCAACAGCACCTCGTCGGGGCCCATCGGCAGCATGTCCGGCACCACCACCTTGCAGTTCAGCAGCAGGTTGGAGTGCGTGAGTTCCGCGCCCTTCGGCCGTCCAGTGGTGCCGGAGGTGTAGAGGATCACCGCGGTGTCATCCGCGGACGTCTGGACCGGACCCTCGATGGGATCGCCGGCTGCGAGGGTGTTCACCGTCTCGCCGTCGCCGTCGCCGTCGCCGTCGCCGTCGGCCCAGATGATGGGCACGTCGGCGCGCTGGGCGCCGGCCTCCGCAGGCGCCTGGAACATGGAGTGAGCGATCAGCAACTTCGCCTGCGAGTCCTGCAGGTGGTATTCCACCTCATCCGCGGTGAACAGGACGTTCAGGGGGACCACCGCCGCGCCGGCATACAGGATGCCGAAGTAGGCCACGGGGAACTGCGGCACGTTCGGGATCATCACCGCCACGTGGTCGCCGGGCTGGACGCCTCGGGCCTGGAGCGCCCTCGCGAAGCCTCGCGCGGCGCGGTCCAGGTCGCCGTAGGTCATGCACAGGTCGCCCAGCATCACCGCCGGTCGGTGCTCATGCTTCGCGGCGGACGCCTGCAGGATGGTGCCCAGGTTCAAGGACATGAGTGCTCCCCCTCCTCCGGGAGAGCGGGTGCCCCTCCCGGTTCGCGGGGAGTCTATAACACGCGGGATGGCGGCCGCGTGGACGAAGGTTCCTCCGCGAGTGCACTCACGCGGTGACGATGCGCACGGCCCCGGCGTGGGTGCGCACCCGGACGACGGGGGCCTCGGCAGGCGGTTCATCGAGGTAGTCGACGGGGAGTTCGGAGCGGATGGAGCCCACGTGAGTCTCCGCGTCCATGAAGAACTGCGAGTCACGCGTCACGGCGAGTTTCACCAGGCCGCTGTGCACCTCGATGTCCACGGGGTGCTGGATGCGGCCCCGGAACTCCACGGCGCCGGAGTGTGCGCGCACCTCCACCGGGCCGCGCACGTCCTCCATCTGGACGCGACCCGAGCGGCTCTCCACGCTCAGCAGCCCGCCGATGTCGCGCACCAGCACGTTGCCGCTGCGGCTGCGCAGGCGCGTCTCCCCGGTGACCGACTCCACCTCGAGGCGTCCCGAGCGCGCCTCGACGGTGAGGTCGCCGTCCACCTTGCGGACCTCCGTGGTGCCGCTGCGCGTCTCTAGCACGATGTCGCCGGACATCTCGGCCACCTCGCTGTGGCCGGCGCGCGACTCGGCCCGGAGGCCGGCGTGCAAGCCGGACACGCGAAGGGGGCCGGAGCGCTGCTCCGCCGTGACCACGCAGGATCGAGGCACCCTGGCCACCATGTTCACGCGCGTCCCGGCCCCGCCGAGGTTGAGCGAGCCGATCTTCAGGCCGAGCACCGTCACGGTGCTGCGGCGGTCCTCGAACTCCGGGGGGCCGACTTCGACACCGCCGCCGGCATGGGCGAGCGGGATGGCGATAGCGTCCAGGCGACGTTCGCCCTCGCGCTCACCGTCCGCGTCAACGGCGAGTTGCACCGTGAGGGCGATGTCCTCGCGGTCCTCCCCCAGTACCGTCATTTCGCCGCTGCGGTTGGAGATGCGCAGGCGCTTGCTGTCCTCTGGGGGGAAGGTTCGTTCGATCGTCCGGTAGTACTGCACTTGCGGTTTGCCTCCGCGGCTGCCCTGGCGTGTGTCTTCAGGGACGGCTATCCGCCGATCCAGCCCTTCAGGCTCTGACCGGGCCCGCGCCCGCCACCTCGACGCCCTCGGTTCCGCCCGCGCTCAGGCGAGGCGGCGCGGCGGGCCGCCTCGCGCGAGACGAGGCGGGTGAGCCAGGTGTTCAGCGAGACGCCGTGCTGCTCCGCCGCGAGGGCTGCGAGTTCCTTCAGTTCGGACGGGAGGCGCAGCGTCAGGCGCTCGATCTCGCCCGTGTCGAACTCGAACTCGATGGCTGCGCCCTGCTCGGCGGCGGGCGCGGCGTCCACCTTGAACTCGGGGCCCTCCGGACCGTAGGCGACCTCTGCGTGCAGGTGGCTGCCGGCGGCGGCGTTCACCTCGTCGGCCACGCCTCGGAGCAGGTCCACGATGGCCCGCTGGACAGAGTCCTCGCTGGCGGTCAGGATGCGCTCCAGGCGGGCGCGCTCCTCGTCGTCCAGCAGGGCGAGCGTGCGCTGGAACGCCTCGAAGACGGCGTGGGTATCGATCTTCATCGCGGGCCCTCCTCGGGTTCCCCCCATGGTCGTGACGTCACTATGACACCACGGCGACATCATTGCAAGCGCCCGCGTCGAGGGCGCCCGAGATTCGCGCGACCTCATCCGCCGGCATTGCCCTTCGGCCGAACCTCTTTACGTCGGGAATAACATGCGGCCGTGATGCGAGGCCGGCCCTGCGGCAGCCTCGCAGTCTGGAGGCGCCGCCATGACCACGACGACCGTCATCTCGCCGACCTCGATGATTCCGGGACGGCTGGCGGACCTCTCGCCGGAGTGGTTCACCGCGACGCTCCGTCAGTGCGGCGCGCTGGACGCCTCGTGCAGCGTCACGGGCATCGAGGTCGCGCAACTCGGCGAGGGCGAGGGCTTCCTGGGCGAGTTGGGGCGCGTGAGCCTGACCTACGGAGGCGGCGCGGGCCCGCGGAGCGTCATCGCAAAGTTCCCCTCCCCCATCCCGGAGAACCGCGCGCTGGGGATGGTCTTTGGCTCCTACGAGAAGGAGATCCTGGTCTACCGCGAACTAGGTCCGCACTTCACGGTGAAGGTGCCCCGCTGCTACTTCGGCCAATACGACGCGCCGAAGCGTGCGGAGGCGTTCGTGCAGAAGGTGCTGGACTGGCTGCCGGACGCGGTCACAATCCGCCTCCTGAACTCACTGATGACGCAGGCCGGCAAGACGGAGCGTCGCTTCGGCCTGCTCATCGAGGACCTGGGCAACGCCCGCGTGGGCGACCAGGTGGCGGGGTGCTCGCCGCACGACGCGGAGGTGGCGCTGCGCACCCTCGCGAGGATGCACGCGGCGTTCTGGGAGAGCCCGCTGCTCGACCGGCCGTGGCTCCTGCCAGCGGACGACAGCGTTGCCGTGCAGCACGCCATCTACCGGAGGGCATGGCCGGTCTTCGAGGAACGCTTCCGCGCGGAACTGACGCCGGAAATGCGCGCCATCTCGGCCTGGAACGACCAGCACGGCCCGGCGCTGATCCGCCGCCTGGCGAGGTCTCCTCGGACGTTGCTGCATGGCGACTACCGCGCGGACAACATCATGTTCCACGACGGCGAGGCGGAGCCGATGACGATCATCGACTGGCAGGGCGTGATGTCCGGCAACCCGATGATCGACGTCGCCTACTTCCTCCGGCCGAACATGAGCGAGGCGGACGCCGATGCCCACGAGGCGCGGCTGGTGGAGGCGTACCACGAGTCGCTGGTCGAGGCCGGCGTGCGCGGCTACTCGCTAGAGGACTGCAAGCGCGACTACGTCCTGGGCCAGTTGTGGGTGATGCATCGAGGTGTCCTGCTGATCGGGACGCTGGACCTCTCCCACGAGCGTGGCATGCAGATCGTGGACAACGCCGTCTCCCGGGGCATGAAGGCCGCCCCGGACATCGACCTCTCGTCCGTCACTCTCTAGCCATCCCGCCCGAACCTCACCACGAGGCGGCACGCCCTCGCCGAGGGCTATGCTGGGGGTGCCACGCCGGTCACACCGTCATCCGGCGCCGGTGGCTATCGACGGGATGAGAGAAGCCGATGCCGGAAACCGAACCGCTCCGCATCACGCAGCAACCCCACCTCCGCCAGCCCATCCTGATCGCGGGCTTCTCCGGCTGGAACGACGCCGGCGAGGCGGCCAGCAGCGCCGTGCGCTTCATCCAGCGTCGCTGGCGCGCGGAAACGGTGGCGGAGATCGATCCAGAGGAGTTCTACGACTTCACGCAGCTGCGCCCGCAGGTCCGCCTGAAGGACGGCGAGCGCATCGTCGAGTGGCCACCCAACACCTTCTCCGCCAAGCGCGTGGAGCACCTGGACCGGGACGTCATCCTGCTGTCCGGCATTGAGCCGCACCTGTCCTGGCGCACCTACATCGAGCAGATCTTGCAGGTTTGCCGCACGTTCGACGTGGCCGGCGTGATCGTGCTGGGCGCGCTGCTGGGCGAGGCAAGCCACGCGCGCCCGGTGCGCGTCTCCGGCTCCGCCACGGAGCCCTGGCTCGCGGAGGCCCTCAGCCTGGGCGAGCGTCGAGGATCCTCGTACCAGGGGCCGACGGGCATCGTGGGGGTGCTGACGCAGACGCTGCGGGACGAGGGCATCCCCTCCGCCTCGCTCTGGGCCAACATCCCCTTCTACGTGCAGCGCACGCCCAACCCGAAGGGCAGCCTGGCGCTGCTGGAGCGCCTCAACCGAGGCTTCGGCTTCGACCTCACGCTGCACGACCTGGAGGTCTTCGCCGCGCGCTTCGAGGCGCAGGTGGCCGCGGACATTGAGCAGAACCCGGAGGTGGCGGAGTACGCCCGCCGCGTCGCCGATGCCACGGATGACGAAGACGAGGACGACGCCGTCGAGGAGCCGCGGACGCCGGAGGAACTCCCGGACGCGGCCTCCATGGTGGAGGACCTGGAACGCTTCCTCCGCGAGCAGCAGCGCGGCCAGCAGGACGACTGATTGCGGTCCGGGATCGTCGCGGCAGTCCTCGTAGCAGTCGCGGTCCTCGCTGCATGTAGCGGTGACGCGGACGCCTCGGGCAGCCCGTTCGCCTTAGACGCTGAGTTCAGCACGCAGGATCCGGTGACCAACGAGCAGGAAATCGTCGAGGACTTCGCCGCAATCGAGGAGCGCGTGGGGTGGGACCTCCCCCTCCCGGACGCTCCGCCGGAGGGCGTGACCTTCACCCGGGCGCAAGGGGTTCCGGGCCTGCGCGCGCCGGAGTCGACCATCGGCAGCATGATCTCCATCCAGACCTCGATCCCGGCGCGGCTCGAGGTGGCGTCGGTCCCCGGCCCTACTGGCTTCAGTCCGGAGGGCCGGTCCCTGGAGATCGGCGAGTTCACGGTGCAGGAGATCATCCCCAACGAGAACGCCTACATCCTGGCGTGGAACGGTTGTCGTGGCGCCTACTCCATCACCGCAGCCCCGGATGCCGACCGCGATCTACTGGCCGCGGTTGCGGAGGCGTTCCTGCAGGCCTGCGTGAACTCCGAGTAGGCCCGGACGTAGCGCGCAGGAGCGGGACAGGCTCGCGGCCTCTCCCGCTCCCGCACTGAGCGCTACTCGCCCTCGAACTGGAGCTCGTAGATCTGCTCCGTCGGGTGGCCGGCGCGGGCGTGGATGCTCGCCACCGCCTCGCGGCTTGGGCCCTCGGAAAGGCAGAACACCTTGCCGGTGGCGGGATCTGCCCACCAGTGGGTGAACCGGACGCCCTCGCTGCCCTGGATCTCCAGGTCGGCGCGGTGCGCCTCGGCGACATCAGCCGCCGTGACTCCGTTGAACCCGTCGTGCACGTCCATGAACTTCGCCATCTCAAGAACCTCCTCCGTCAGCCTGCGGTTGTGCTGACTGCGGAGGTTGTACGGCGCGAGGTCCGGCGCCCACATCGGACAGGTGTCCCATTGGCCCTCGATGCGCGGTGCGGGCGCTCAGTCGAGCAGTCCGGACTCCATCGCGAAGAGGGCGGCTGCGACGCGGTTCGTGACGCCGACCTTGCCGTAGATGTGCTCCAGGTGGTGCCGCACGGTGTGCTCCGACAGGTCGAGGCGGTCCGCGACCTGGCGGCGGGTGAAGCCGCGCGCGGAGAGCCGGAGCACCTCGACCTCGCGGTCGGTAAGGCCGGCCGGCCACTCGCGTCGTTCCGGCTCCGCCCGCACACCGGCCACCGCTCGCAGGGCCGCGAGGACCTCCGGGTCGTGTTCGCCGTCGTCCAGCGCCGCCAGCGCGGGGCCGATCTCGGCGGGGTGCTCGTGGCCTCGCATCGCCTCGTCGAACCGCGAGGCGAGCCCGACGATCTGGGCCGCGCGCGGCACCTGCGGCCCGGCGAGCCCTCGGTAGTAGCCCAGGCCGTCCACGCGCTCGTGGTGTCCGCCCACTACCGGCGCGAGCGAGGCGAGCGCGGGTACGCGGAGCAGGATGCGCTCGCCGTGGTACGGGTGCAGGCGCATCTGTTCGCGCTCCGCGGACGTGAGGAGCGGCGCGGCGCGCTCCAGCGTCCGCGATGGCACGGCGACCAGCCCGAGGTCATGCACGAGGGCCGCCCGGCGCACGTCGCGCACCTCGACGCCCTCCATGCCGAGGTGCTTCGCGATCGCCTCGGAGATGAGGGCCACGCGGCGAGAGTGCGCGAGCACGGATGGCACTTTGAGGTCCGCGAAGTCGGCCAGCGCCAGCACCACGTCGTCCAGACGCGCCTCGCTCAGTTCCGCGCGTCGCTCGCGGGGTTCGAGGGCAACCAGGCGGCCGAGGACGTCCGAGCCTTCGAACGTCTCCCAGAAATCGCGATCGCCGGCGAGCGACAGCACGGCGTCGGTGACATCGGGATCCCACGCGCGCCCTCGCTGCCGCCGGGCCAGCGCCAACGCCTCGTCGCGGCCGTAGCGGCGAGCGACGGGGGCCAGCGTGAACGTGGGGTGCACCACGCGAGCGGCCAACGGGATGGCGTCGCCGGACAGGCCGTCCGGCATCCCCTTCCCGTCCCACTGCTCGAAGGCGGACGACACCGCCGCCTGGACTGGCTGATCCATGCCCAGCCGCGCCGCGATGCGCATCGCGACGTCTCGGGTGCCCTCGAACGCCTCGCGCGCGATGCGCTGCTGCTGGCGGGCGACGCCGAAGGAGCGGGCGATGCGCTGGTGGAGGGGCAGGTCCGTGCCTACGTAGCGAGTCAGCCACCGGACGAACGAGGGCAGACTCTCCGCGCCACCAAAGATGAACAGTTCGCGCCGTGCGACGATCTCGTTGGCCTCCCAGAACGAGGCGAGCGCGCTAGTCCAAGAGGTGCAGCCGGCATCCTTCACCAGCGCGGCGTAGTAGACCGTCCGCTGCTCCGCCGGCGGCAACTCCATCCGCTCTGCGATCCGGACGGCGAGGTACGCAGACCGGATCGAGTCGTCTTCCGCGACGCCGAACGCGAGGTCATTGGCGAACGCGAAGGCGCTCAGGATGCCGGCCATCCCGGTCGCGGTGTCCTGGACGTGGCGCTCACGCTCCATCAGGTGCGTGCCTCCGTGAGCCTCACGGAGAACGTAACGGACGGCGCAAGTCGCCCTCGTGAGTGCCGCTGCGCAGATTCGGGTGACCTCTGGCCGTGATATCGCTCACCTCGATCAACCAATCGGCTTGAGCGAACGACGCGCCGAGGCGTAGACTGACAGGAACGCACCTTGCGTTGTCTTTAAGCCGGTCCCGTGAGGCCGGGAAGGAACGCCTGAATGACGTCCGCGCTCATGTGCGCCAGTCTCTTTACGCACTCCCCGGAGTGCCCTGATCGCGTTTCCAACCTCCCCTTGCCGGGGAGGTTCTTTTATGTCCTCTCGCGCGCCTTCACTCGGACGGGAGGTGCGGCGTGGTGAACACCGCTCCCCTGCTGGACACCACGGGCGTCCGCCGGACGCTGCGGCGCCTGGCCCACGAGATCGTGGAGGCCAACCAGGGCGTGGACGACCTGGTGCTGGTCGGCATCCAGCGAGGCGGCGCCGTGATCGCGGAGCGCCTCGCGGAGGACATTGGCCGCATCGAGGGCGCCCGGCCGGGGCTGGGCGTGCTGGACATCACGCTGCACCGGGACGACCTGGACCGCCGCCACCCGACGCCCATGCCCTCGCGCCTGCCGGACATCGACGGGCGCGTGGTGGTGCTGGTGGACGACGTGCTGATGACCGGCCGCACGATCCGCGCGGCCATGGACGCCCTCAACGATTTCGGCCGGCCTCGCATCGTCCGCCTGGCCGTCCTGGTCGACCGAGGCCACCGGGAACTCCCCATCCGGGCCGACATGGTCGGCAAGAACATTCCGACCGCGCGCGAGGACGACGTGCGCGTGCTGCTGGAGGAGGAGGACGGCCGCGACGCGGTCATCGTCCTCCCCGGGAGGATCGAGGCATGACCGCCGCCGCATCCGTCTCCCCCGAAACCGCCACCACCCGCGCCACCGCCTGGGACCACCAGCACGTGCTGGACCTGGACGACTTCAGCGTGGACGAGATCCGCACGGTCCTGGCCATGGCCGACCGCATGCGGGAGGTGCTGGACCGCCGCATCGCGCGGGTGCCGGCGCTGCGTGGCTACACCGTGGTGAACCTGTTCTACGAACCGTCCACGCGCACCCGCGCCTCCTTCGAACTCGCCGGCAAGGTGCTGGGGGCGGACGTGATCAGCGTCTCCTCTTCCACCTCCAGCGTGGTCAAGGGCGAGTCGCTCATCGATACCGTGCGCACGCTGAGGGCTATGCGGGCGGACGCCATCGTGATGCGTCACAGCATCGCCGGGTCGCCGTACCTGGCAGCGCAGCACACGGACGCCTCGATCATCAACGCCGGCGACGGCGCCCACGCGCACCCCACGCAGGCGCTGCTGGACCTCTACACCATCAAGAGCCGCCTCGGCAGCATCGAGGGCAAGCGCGTGGTGATGATCGGCGACATTGCGCACTCCCGCGTGGCGCGCTCGGACATGTGGGGGCTCACGGCAATGGGGGCGGAGGTGGTGCTCTGCGGCCCGCCCACGTTGATGCCGCGCGGCCTCAAGACCTCCGACCGCCCGGCCCACGCCGAGGCCGCCCTGCCGAGGGTGACCGTGGAGACCGATATCGACCGCGCCATCGAGGGCGCGGACGTAGTGATGGCGCTGCGCCTCCAGAGCGAGCGGCAGCAGGGCGGCCTGCTCCCCTCCCTCCACGAGTACGCGCGCATGTACCAGGTCACGGCGGCCCGCCTCGCGCGGGCGAACCCGAACCACGTCCTGATGCACCCCGGCCCCAAGAACGAGGGCATCGAGATCGCGGGGGCCGTGGCCGCCGGTCAGAACTCGATCATCGAGGAGCAGGTGACGAACGGCGTGGCCATCCGCATGGCGCTGCTCTACCTGCTGTCCGGCCGGACGGAACTCCCCGGCGACTCCCAGGCGAGTAGCCAGGGCAGCGAGGGACGCGCGTGACCACCATCGCCATCCACAACGGCCGGGTGATCGACCCTGCACTGGGCCAGGACGGCATCGCGGACGTCGTCATTGTGAACGGGCGCATCGCCCGCGTCGGCCCCGGCGAGGGCGACGCGGTCATCGATGCCGAGCGCATCGACGCGAGCGGACTCGTGGTCGCGCCGGGCTTCGTGGACTTGCACACGCACCTGCGTGAGCCGGGCCAGGAGCACAAGGAGACCATCGCCACTGGCACGGAGGCGGCGGCGCGCGGCGGCTACACGACCGTCTGCGCCATGCCCAACACCTCGCCCGCGCTCGACAGCCGTGCGGCCGTGGAGTCGGTGCTGCGGGAGGCGGACGCGAGCGCGCGGGTGCGCGTGCTGCCAATCGGCGCGATCACCATGGGGCGCAAGGGTAAGGAACTGACGCCACAGGGCGAACTGCAGGACTCGGGCGTCGTGGCGCTCTCGGACGACGGGGACGCCGTGGCGGACGCGAGCCTGATGCGGCACGCCCTCGAGTACTCCACACAGTTCGACCTGCCGGTGGCCCAGCACTGCGAGGACCCCAGCCTGGTGCGCGACGGCCAGATGCACGAGGGCTGGGTGGCCACGCGCCTCGGACTGCGCGGGCGGCCGGCCAGCGCCGAAGAGACGATGGTGGCGCGGGACATCGCGCTGGCCGAACTGACCGGCGCACACCTGCACATCTGCCATGTCTCCACCGCGGGCTCGGTAGCCCTCATCGCCGCCGCCCGCGATCGCGGCGCGCGCATCACCGCCGAGGTGACGCCGCACCACCTCACGCTCACGCACGAGGAGGTGGCGTTCGGCCGGGACTATGTGCACCTGCGCTACGACACGAACGCGAAGGTGAACCCGCCCCTGCGCGAGGAGACGGACCTGGAGGCGCTCGCCATCGCGCTGCGCGATGGGGTCATCGAGGCCATCGCCACGGACCACGCCCCCCACGCCTCCACGGACAAGGACATCGAGTTCGACCTCGCGTCGCCGGGGCTGACGATGCTGGAGACGGCGTTCGGGCTCAGCATGCGGCTGGTACACGAGGGGAAGTTGACGCTCCCCTCGCTGATCGAGCGCATGAGCATCGGCCCGGTGCGGGCGTGGCGGCTGGACGCGCTGCCAGGCTTGCAGGGGCTAGGGACGCTGGCGCCCGGGGCGCTGGGCGATGTCACGTTGCTGGACCCGGACGCTGAGTGGGCGGTGGAGCCCGCCTCGTTCGCGTCCAAGGGCAAGAACACGCCGCTGGGTGGCCGCACCCTGAAGGGGCGCGTGGTCGCCACCATCTACGGCGGCGCACTGGTGCACGAAACGGACCGCGTGGTCGCGCTCTAGGCGCGAAGCGGCCGCTATCGAAGGGAATCTCGTGAGCCTGCTCAATACCGGAGAGCGCCCCCCCGCCCGCCTCGTCCTCGCCGACGGACGGGTGTTCGAGGGCGTGGGCGTGGGCGCCGCCGGCCGGACGAACGGGGAGGTGGTGTTCACCACCGCCATGACGGGCTACCAGGAGGCCCTGACGGACCCATCGTTCCGCGGGCAGATCCTGACCATGACCTTCCCCCTGCAGGGCAACTACGGCGCCTCCCTGTTCTCGGACGAGAGCAAGGAGGTGCAGGTGCGCGGCTTCGTGGTGCGGGAGATGACGGACCTGCCCTCGCACTGGCAGTCCGTGGAGACGCTGCACCAGTACCTGGAGACGCGCGGCATCCCCGGCATCGCGGAGGTGGACACGCGCGCCCTCACCCGGCACCTGCGCTCGCGAGGCGTGGTGATGGGCACCATCACCCGAGACGAGACGGCGGAGCAGGCGCTGGCGCGGCTGCAGGCGGAACCGGACTACGCCTCGGTCGATTATGTCTCCCGTGTCTCCGCTGCCGAGGCGTATGACTTCGAGGACCCTCGCGTGCCCCTCGGCGCATCGGAGGACGGCGGGCCGGCGCCACACGTGGTGGTGCTGGACCTGGGCGTGAAGCGCAACATCATGCGCATCCTGCGCGCTCGAGGCTGCACCGTGACGGCGGTCCCGCACGACACGGACGCGGAGGCGATCCTCTCGCTGCGGCCGGACGGCGTGCTGCTCTCGCCGGGCCCGGGCGACCCGATGCTGCTCGACCACGTCATGAACACCACTCGGGGCCTCATCGGCAAGGCGCCGGTCATGGGGATCTGCCTGGGCCACCAGGTGGTGGGGCGTGTCTTCGGCGCTTCCACCTACAAGCTGAAGTTCGGCCATCGAGGCGCAAACCACCCCGTTCGGGACGAGGTGACAGGGAAGGTGCACATCACCTCCCAGAACCACGGCTTCGCGGTGGACGGCGACCACCTGTCCGGCCCGATCCAGGTGGCACAGGTACACCTGAACGACGGCACGGTGGAGGGCCTCCAGCACCTCGAGGAGCCGGTCTTCACGATCCAGTACCACTCAGAGGCCTCGCCGGGGCCAAACGACACCGAGTACCTGTTCGACCGATTCCTCGACAGCGTGCGATCCTTGCGCCCGACCCTCAGGTAGGGCGATTTGCCAGGCACGGCATCGCCCGCCAGGCGGTAGCCGCCCCGACAGAGCGACAGAAGCAGGAGACCCGCCATGCCCTCGACGATCAGGCGCGCCACCCGGGCAGACGCCGCCCAGATCTCGGAGATCATCACGGAACTGGTGCGCGAGCCGGACCCCGTCGCGCTCTCCGGAACCCGCTCTCCGCAGGAGATCGAGGAGTGGATGGACCGCCAGGGCGACCAGGGCGCCTTCTTCGTCGTGGAGGATGACCGAGGCCGCGTGATGGGGTTCGCGACCGTGGACTTCAACTCGGCCGAACCGGACGCCGCCACCTTCGGCGCGTGGATCCGCCAGCAGCACCGACGGCAGGGGCACGGCACGGCCCTTGCCGAGCACTGCCTCGCCTTCGCGCGGCAGCACGGGTACAGCCGCATCAAGGCGCGCCTGCCTCGAGACAACGAGGCGGCGCTGTCCTACCTGTCCTCCATCGGCGCGCTGGTCCCGCTGTTCAACCCGGGCACCACGTTCGAGCTGCCGATCTACCAGGAGGGCGAGCGCAACGGGGGGGACGAATGACGGTCGACACGGAGGCCCTGAGCCAGGCCTACGCCGAGCAGCGCGAGCGCCACTGGAACGACTTCGTCAACGCCAGCGGCCCGCTGCCCGACTACTGGACGCTGTGGGAGGAACGCTCCCACGGCTGGCGCGTACCCATCGAGTTCCTGCAGCCCATCGGCCTCGAGTCGCCCTCGGTGTTCGAGGGGTTGGAGCCACTGCTGGAGCGCCTGCGTGAGATGCCAGAGGTGGACGTCATCCCGACGGAGTGGCTGCACACCACCTGGGTGCGGGTGGGGTTCCTGATGTCGACGGACGTGATGTGGTCGCAGGTGGAGTCGTTCTACGTGAACGCCGCCCCGCGATTGCGCCGCATCGCCCCGTTCGACGTCACGCTCCGAGGCGTCTCCGTCGCTGACGGCGAGCGCATCTACCTCGGCGTGGAGGACGCGGGCAACTACCGGGAGGCGCGACGCCTCGCCAAGCTCGGGGTTCCCAAGGTGTTCGAGGTGCTGCGGGACGACCCGCTGATCACCGAGGAGGGCGACACGTTCGTCCCCACCCTGGACATCGGCTACTTCACCGGCAAGGGCGACCGCCAGCGCGTGATCGAGGCGCTGGAGCCGTTCCGTGACCTGGAGGTGGGGACGACGCCGCTGACGCACACCAAACTCGCCCGTCTGCCCATCCTCCCCTACAACCACTACGAGACCATCGATGTCGTCGCCGAGATTCCGATGCTCGGCGAAGCCCACCGTGGGGGGTACCACAACTGAGCGCGACCGCCTCAACCACGTCCGGCGAACCCGCTCCGGACGCCGACGCACGCCCGTTCGAGAAGCCTCGGTCCGTCCTCATCATTGGGAGCGGACCCATCGTCATTGGCCAGGCTGCGGAGTTCGACTACGCCGGCACGCAGGCCTGCAAGGCCATGCGCGAGGAGGGCATCC
>CAYTRA010000011.1:0-21029 GCA_964439675.1 uncultured Dehalococcoidaceae bacterium | reverse complement strand
CGTACCTTGTGAAGCACGAACCCTGCCACTCGCCTCGCGAGGAGGACGACTAGAAGGACATAGTCCTCCTGCTGGTCGCCGTGCTGGCCGCCTTCTACTTCATCCTGCTCAAGCCCGTGATGGAGCAGCAGAAGCGCCAGAAGCAGGACATCTCCTCGCTGGAGGTCGGCGACGAGGTGCTCACCAGCGCCGGCTTCTACGCGACCGTTCTGGAGATCAACACCTTCGAGGATCGCCCCATGGAGATCCTGCTGGAGGTTGCGGACGGGGTGGTGCTTCGTGGTACCACCCTCGCGATCCAGCAGATCACCCAGCGCGCCTCCGACCTCGATGACGCGCTGGACGACGACTTCGAGGACTACGAGGACGACCTCGAAGGCTCCGACGCCGGCGACCTGCCGGCCGCCGAGGGTATTGAGGACAACGCCGCGGACGATGATTCGTCCGCGGAGCGTGAGACAGACGAGAGTGCTTCGGACCCGAAGCGTGGTTCGCGTTCATGAGATCGGAGTGCCGTTCATGACCCTCGCCGCCCCCGCCGCTGCTCTCAGCACGGACATCGACGCGCCCACGCTGGACGAGGAGTCGCAGTTGGCGCTGTCGGAGACGCTTCGCGCAGCCCTCGCCGCGTTGGCGGCGGACTCCACGGTCGCGCCCTTCGCCCGCCGCACGAGCGTCATCGAGGTCCGTCGGCGCCTCTCGGACGAGGAGCCCGAGGCGGACGATGACGACGACTGGGATGACGAAGACGAGGACGAAGAGGACGACTGGGACGACGACGAGGACGAGGACGACGACGACTGGGACGACGACGAAGACGAAGACGACGAAGATGACGACGACGACTGGGACGACGAGGACGAAGACGACGAGGACGACTGGGACGACGACGACGACGATGATGACGACTGGGATGACGACGACGAAGATGATGACGACTTCTAACGTCGCCCCGTCCGGGCATCGCGCCTGAGCGATCCCGGCGGTAGCCTGTCCGCTGCGCTGCTCCCCCTATCGAAGCATCGAAGGTGCGCGGCCTCCCCCGGTTTCAGGAGAGCCGCGAGTCTGCTGGCAGTGAGGACTGAAGGCGCCCTTGTTCCGTAAGTACCTACCGCTGCTCGGGGTCGTCCTGCTGACCGCGGCCGCCCTCTACATCGTCTGGCCATCTCAGCCGGACCGCTTCTTGCCCGCTGGTATCCCGTGGCCGGAAGGCCGGGGCATCGAGATCGGCAACTTCGAGCGCCGCGACATGCGCCTGGGCCTGGACCTGCAGGGCGGCACCCGCCTGCTCCTGCGCGCCGAGGTGCCGGAGAACTTCGAGGGTGACCTGGACTCCGCGCTGGACGGCACCACGCGCGTGCTGCGCCGGCGCGTGGACGCCTCTGGTGTGGCGGAGGCGGAGATCACACGGCAGGGCGAGAGCAACATCTCCGTGCAGCTGCCGGGCATGACGCCGGACGAGGCGCGCTCGTTGCTGGGGCGCACGGCGCAACTGCGCTTCTGCGAGCCGGTGCCCGCCGGCACGCAGCCCACGACGGAACCCTGCGATGTGGCCGGCCAGTGGCAGGTGGCCACCGGGCAGGTGGACGGCCAGGAACTTGCCCTCACCGGCCAGTACCTGCGCTCCAACGCCTTCGTGACCTTCGACCAGGTTGGCAACCCCTACGTGGGGTTCGAGTTCCAGGACGTGGGTGGGGAACTCTTCGGGCAGATCACCAGCCGTCACCTGGGCGGGCAGATCGCGATCTTCCTGGACCAGGAACTGCTGTCCGCGCCGCAGGTGAACTCCGTGATCACGGACAGCGGCTCCATCAGCGGGCTGACGCTGGACCGCGCGCGCGAACTGGTCGTGCAACTGAACGCGGGTGCGCTGCCACTCGAACTCACGGTCCTGCAAGAGCAGACGGTGGACGCGACGCTGGGCGAGGACTCTGTGCAGCAGTCCGTCCTGGCTGGCGAGATCGGCCTCATGCTCGTCGCGCTCTTCATGATCCTGTACTACCGGCTGCCGGGCCTGCTCGCGGCGATCGCCCTGGTGGTCTACGCGATCCTCACGCTCGCCGTCTTCAAACTCATCCCGGTCACGCTCACGCTCGCCGGGATCGGCGCCTTCGTGCTCTCCGTCGGCATGGCCGTGGACGCGAACATCCTGATCTTCGAGCGCATGAAGGAAGAACTGAGGGCGGGCCGCTCCTACGCGAGCGCGATCGAGGCGGGCTTCAGCCGCGCCTGGCCCTCCATCCGTGACTCCAACGTCACCACGCTCATCACCTGCGCCATCCTCTACATCCTGGGCGGAGGCATCGAGGTGCCCTTCCTCGGCTCCTTCGACGCGCCGCTGGTGCAGGGCTTCGCCATCACGCTGGCGGTCGGCGTGCTCGTCTCGATGTTCTCGGCCATCACCGTGACCCGCATCCTGCTGGGCCTCCTGGTGGGCACGCGCATCGCGAGGCAGCGCGACTGGTTCATTGACGTCACGCCGGAGACGACGGCTGAGGGGGCCACCTCTTGAGGCGCATCGACCTCGTCGGCACTCGACGCTACTTCTTCGCCGGCAGCGCCGTGGCCGTGGTGTTGTCGCTGGTGCTGCTGGCCGTCTTCGGCCTGCGCCCGGGCATCGAGTTCACCTCCGGCACCACGATGCTGGTGCGCTTCGACCAGACCGTGTCGCAGGAGGACCTGCGCGCCGCGTACGCGGACCTGGGCCACGACGAGGTGCGCATCCAGTCCACGGACTCCAACGAATACCTGATCCGCACCTCCGAACTGGAAGTGCCCCCCGGCTCCTTCACCGAGATCGAGCCGGAGGCCACCGGCGAGGGCACGGCCATTGGCCCCGACCCCCTGGGCAACGTGGGCACGCTCACCCTCGGCGCCGCGGACGCAGAGGGCGAGGTCGCGCTCCGTGCACCCTTCGAGGGCGACGCCTGCAACTTCGGCGCCGTGGCCGGCCGCTTCGACGCGGGTACCGAGGCCACGGTGGTGGAGGTGGTCCCCTGCCCGGAGGGCGCGGTCTACCGCGTGCTCGTGGACGACACCCTGGGCTACATCGCAGAGGCGGACGTCACCGACTTCCAGGAGACCGTGGAGGACGAGCCCGTCGTCACGCAGAACGCCGGCGAGCGCACCGAGATCGAGCAGGCCCTCTTCGAGGAGTTCGGCCGCTTCGAGGTGCGGGAGTTCGCTTCCGTCTCGGCGGTGGTCTCCAGCCAGGCGGTGCAGAACGCTGCCGTGGCGGTGGTCATCGCCTCGCTGTTCATCATGGCGTATGTGGCCTTCGCGTTCTCAGGGCTGCCACGGCCGTTCCGGTACGCTGCGTGCGCCATCGTGGCGCTGGTGCATGACGTCGTGATCGTGCTGGGGGCGTTCGCGCTCTTCGGGGTGGTCTTCGGCACGGAGATCAATCTCATGTTCGTGACCGGCCTGCTGACCGTGATCGGCTTCTCCGTGCACGACACGATCGTGGTGTTCGACCGGCTCCGCGAGAACATCCGCACCACGCCCACGGCCTCGCTCCACGAGAACGTGAACTCCGCCTTGCTCCAGACCTTCGCCCGCTCGCTCAACACCTCGATCACGCTGCTGATCACCGTGGCCGCCATGCTGGCCCTGGGTGGCGTGACCATCCAGACCTTCCTCCTGGTGATCCTCGTGGGCGTCGCCGCCGGCACCTACTCCAGCGTCGGCATCGCCGCGCAGCTACTCGTGGCCTGGGAGGAAGGCGCCCTCTCCCGCATCGGCCTCGGCCGCGCCAGCACCGAGGGCAGCCCGCGGGCCGCGTGACGGCTATTTCGCCCCGATTTCGACACCTATATTCTGCTTGTATTCAGTCCGATGCACACCGCGAAAACAGCGAGTTGTTATGCCTTTTTGATGGGGGATCCGACGGCTTAATCTGGCGCGCCCGTACTTCGGCTAGCATGGGAGGAGTGGAGAAGGGAGCCCCCATGGCCACCACGAGGAACGGCGCGACCAAGACCGCGACGAAGACCAAGGCGAAGCCCGCCGGCAGCGGCAATACCGACATCATCGACACCCTGAACGCCCGCCTGGCGGACCTCATCGACCTGCACTGGCAACTCAAGCAGGCGCACTGGAACGTGCGAGGCGCCAATTTCATCGCCGTGCACAAGCTCTTTGACGAGCAGGCCGCGGCCGTGCGCTTGATGGCCGACACCGTCGCCGAGCGCGTCCGCGCCCTCCAGGGCGAGGCGGAGGGCACCATCCGCGCTGCCGTGGAACGCACCACCCTGGACGAGTTCCCGCACGGCGCCGTCGTCTGGGACAAGGCCATCGATCTCCTCGTGGAGCGTTATGAGCAGATCTCGGCGCAGTTTAAGGCCGCCTCGGACGAGGCCTCCGACGCGGAGGACAAGGGCACCGAGGACATCTACGTCGAGATGATCCGCGAGATCGACGAAGCCGCCTACTTCCTGCGCTCGCACCTCGACCAGCGGTAGAGGAACGGGACGCAAGGCACAGATCGCACCGTCCGCTGTCCCCTCCGGCGGTCGGGAATGCGTACTTGAGCCGGGGTCGCTCCCCCGCAGCGGCCCCGGTTCTTCATCTCCAGGACCAGACCCCGGAATCAACGTCAGTCCAGTTCGACCTCGCGCGCGAGGGCGAGTGCGTCACGCCCGCAGGAGGGGCACGCCTCGGGCGCCTCGTGTCGAGGGACGTGCGTGCGGCTGCCGGAGACGCCCACCCAGATGTCGTCGCGCAGCCGGTCCTGCCATTGAGGGCGTGCGCGAGGGCCGGGAACCTCCGGCTGCAACTCCTCGCGGATGCGGCGGGCCACTTCGTCCGCGGTCAGGGGCGCGGCGGGACGGACCAGGACTTCCCGCCCGCAGTGCGAGCAGCGGAAGACCTGCAGCGCCACGTCATCCCTCCGGGCCGTCGGGCAGGTCCGGCAACAGGTCGACGAAGACCTCGTTCGCCAGCAGCAGGCCGCGCTCCGTGAGCCGCAGGCGGTCGCCCGCGCGCTCGAGGAGCCCCAGCCGCTCGTGCCGTGCGAGGGCGTCCGCGAACACGTCCTCCGCCGCCACGCCGAAGCGCTCGCGGAACTCGGGGAGGGAGACGCCCTCCATCAGCCGCAGGCCCAGGATCATGGCGTCCGCCCGCAACGTCGCGTCGTCCGGTGTTTCGCCGCCGGCGACCTGCCGCAACTCCGCGCGGCCGGTGGCCTCGCGCTCCTCGAAGGACTCGTTCACGGCGTCCACGTAGCGGTTGGGGGCGTCCACGTTCGCCAGCCGGCGCCCCACGAAGAACGAGTGCGCCCCGGCGCCCATGCCCAGGTACGGCGCCGCGCGCCAGTAGACCAGGTTGTGCCGGCACTCGCGGTCGGGCTGCGCCCAGTTGGAGATCTCGTACTGTCGGTACCCCTGCTGCGAAAGGCGGGCACGCGTCCACTCGTACTGCTCGGCGGCCACGTCCGGGTCAGGCTCCGGCAGGAGGCCCTTCGCGACTCGGTAGTAGAGGGCCGTCCCGGGCTCCACCGTCAGGGCGTAGCAGGACAGGTGCTCCGGCGCGAACTCCAGCACGCGCTCCAGCGTCTCCTGCCACCGCGCCACCGGCTGGCCGATGAGCCCGAAGATCAGGTCCAGGTTCATATTGTCGAAGCCGGCCGCGCGCGCGTCCTGCACCGCCTGCACCACGCGCTCCGGCGAGTGCTGGCGTTCCAGCAGTTCCAGTTCGTCCGGGTGCATGGACTGCACACCCATGGAGAGCCGGTTCACCCCCAGGCCGCGCAGGCCTTCCAGGTGCTCGCGCGTCAACTCCGTGGGGTTCGCTTCCAGCGACCACTCCACGTCCGGCGAGATGTCGAAGTGCTCACGAAGCGCCTCGGACAGCACGCGCATGTCGTCGATCGAGGTCAGCGAGGGCGTCCCGCCACCGAAGAAGATGGTGTCCACGCGGAACTTACGCGCCGCGGGGGCCCACAGGGCCATCTCCCTCACCAGGGCCGGGGTGTAGTCGGGGACCATGTGGTCCAGGCCCTCGTAGGAGTTGAAGTCGCAGTATCCGCACTTGCTCGTGCAGAACGGGATGTGCAGATAGAGCGCCAGCGAGGGCTTCTCGGCGGCGTCGGCGTCCGTGGCAGCCAGGGTGTCCGTGGTCACCGTCCGAGGGTACACCGGGCGCGCCCTACGTCGGCGTGCTGTCCGCCCCCGAGTAGAATCCGCGCGTCCGAGGAGCGCGAGGGAGGCGAGCATGACCGTGATGACCGAGGTGCAGGCTGCATACCTGCGGGCGCACCAGATCGGGATCCTGGCACCGGCCGGCGGGATGGTTCCCCGCAACTGTCGATGATCACCTACCTCTACGACGGCGAGCACGTCCTGATCTCGATCACGAGGGACCGCGCGAAGTACCCGAACGTCCTCCGCCAGCCCCGTGTCGCGCTCCTGGTCCCGGACGGACGGCGGCAAGTCATCCTCTACGGCACCGCCGAGGTCATCGAGGGCCGCGAGCGCGATCGCGCGATCATCGCCATCCGCGAGCACCAGGGCGACCCGCTTCCCGAGGACTACGACCTCGACCGGTTCTCGGCACGCCTGGACGAGTTGCAGCGCGTCGTCGTGCGCATCACCCCGGAGAAGGTGCTGGGCGAGGAGGCGTAGCCGCCTGCTTCGCGCCTGACGCGAGTTCGCCACTCCTCGCCCCCTCGATGTCTCGCCTCGGCCTCGGGAGCGCCGAGGCGTCACCGTATGCTGGAAGCATGTGGCTCCCCGGCCCCTACACGTTGATGGTGGCGGAGTGGCTCGTCCGGCAGGGCGGCCCCATCCTCCGTCGCCGCCTCCTGAAGGCCACGCCGTCCGACGTACTCTTCGAGGGCGAAGCGACGCTGGAGCGCGGGGGCGAGCCGGTGCGAGGCGTGCTGTCCGTGACGCCCTCGGCGCTCGTCTTCACCCCCAACTCCTTCGCCGAGCGCGGCGCGGCCATCTCGATGTCGCTCGATGGCATCGAGGAGGTGTCGCCCGCGCGGAGCCGCCTCTTCGGCCTCATCCCCGCGTCGCGGAACGCCCTCAAGGTGCGCTCTCGCCGAGGCGTATTCCGCTTCCGCGTGGACGCCGACGACCGAGACCTCTGGGTGCGCCAGATCGAGGCGGTCCGGAAGGCAGCGAGCGGGGCCTAGAGGCTGAGGCGCCGCCTCGAACCCACCCGGCAGCCGTGCGACACTCGACGCTCGTCCGGGGCAGGCCCGGGCGGGCGGTTCGAGGAGATCGACGTGCTGAAGACCCACGGCTGCGGCCAGTTGCGCGCGGAGCACGCCGGCGAGCAGGTCACGCTCGCGGGCTGGGTGCACCGCCGGCGCGATCACGGCGGGCTGGTCTTCCTCGATCTCCGCGACTCCACCGGCCTGGTGCAGGTGGTCGCCCACCCGGACGCCGGCGACGCCTTCGAGGTCGCTTCGAGCGTCCGCTCGGAGTACGTCGTGCAGGTGCAGGGCGAGGTCGTGCCGCGCCGCGAAGGCACGGAGAACCCGGAGATGCCCACCGGCACCATCGAGGTGCGCGTGTCCTCGGTGCGCGTGCTCAACGAGGCGGACACACCGCCGTTCCCGGTGAACCAGGACACGGACGTGGCGGAGGCCACGCGCCTGCGCTACCGCTACCTGGACCTGCGCCGCGAGCGCATGCAGCGCAACCTGCGCCTGCGCCACCAGGTGGTGCACCTGATCCGCCAGTTCATGAGCGCCGAAGGCTTCATCGAGGTGGAGACCCCCGTCCTCGGCCTCGCGACGCCGGAGGGGGCGCGGGACTACCTCGTACCCTCGCGCGTGCACCCCGGGTCGTTCTACGCGCTGCCGCAGTCGCCCCAGCAGTGGAAGCAGTTGCTGATGGTGGCGGGCGTGGACAAGTACTTCCAGATCGCCCGCTGCTACCGCGACGAGGACCTGCGCGGCGACCGCCAGCCAGAGTTCACGCAGTTGGACCTGGAGATGGCCTTCGTGGAGCAGGAGGACATCCTGGACCTGACGGAGCGCCTCTACCTGGACCTCTGCCGGGAGATCGGCGGCTTCTCGTTCCCGGAGTCCTTCCCCCGCCTGACCTACGCCGAGTGCATGGAGCGCTTCGGCTCTGACAAGCCAGACCTGCGCTACGGCATGGAGATCCACGACCTCTCCGGCTACGTCCGCAACGCCGAGTTTCAAGTGTTTGCCAACGCTATCAAGGACGGCGGCCGCGTGCGCGGCTTCGCTGTCGCCGGTGGCGCGGACATCCCGCGTCGAGGCCTGGACGCCCTCGTCGAGGTGGCGAAGGGCGCGGGCGCCAGCGGCCTGGTGTGGGTGCAGTTCACGGGCGACGGCCCGCTGGACGGCCTGACGGCGGACGAGGTGAAGTCGCCCGCCGCCCGCTTCTTCCAGCCGGATGAACTCGCAGCCCTCGGCAAGGAGTGCGGCGCGAAGCGCGGGGACCTGCTCCTCATCGCGGCCGGGCCGGACGCCCTCACCTCGCGAGTGCTGGACGTGCTGCGGCGCCAGGTGGCGGAGGACCGCTCCCTCGCGGACCCGGAGCGCCTCGAGTTCCTCTTCGTCACGGAGTTCCCAATGTTCGAGTGGGACGAGGACGGCGAGCGCTGGAGCGCGGTGCACCACCTCTTCACCGCGCCCTTCACGGAGGACGTGGGCATCGTTGAGAGCGACCCTGGCGCGGTGCGCTCCAACGCCTATGACCTGGTCTGCAACGGCCAGGAATTGGCCTCGGGCTCCATCCGTATCCACTCGCGAGAGACCCAGATGTCCGTCCTCCGCGCCCTGGGGCTGTCGCTGGAGGAGGCGCAGGAGAAGTTCGGCCACATGCTGGAGGCGTTCCGCTACGGCGCGCCACCGCACGGCGGCATCGCGCCCGGCATCGACCGCACGGTGGCCGTCTTCGCCGGCGAGCGCGACATCCGCGAGGTGATCGCCTTCCCGAAGACCAAGTCCGCGTCCGACCTGATGACCGGCGCGCCCTCCGGCGTGACGCTCGAACAACTGCGCGAGGTGCACATCGAACTCGACGCCGAGGCCAGGGAGGCCGTCGCGAAGCGGGCGGCAGGCGACGAGGACGGGGCGGACGAGGCGTAACCGGGTGCTGTGGTTGCGACGCGCCTGCAATGGCGGTCGCCGTGGGCCGGGCCTCCGTACTGTATTCTTCGAACCTCTCCTCCACTCCTGAACTGGACCGCGTCGGGCGTCCCTGGATGAGGCACGCGATATGAGTCAGAACCGGCTGCTGGCGATCCTCCTGTCCGTCCTCGCCGTGCTCGTCCTGGCAGTGGGGGGCCTCTCGGCCATCCTCCTGCTCTCGGGCGGTGGCGATGACAACGGGGGCGGTGGCGGTGGCGGCACCACCACGACCACCGGCGGCGGAGGGGGCAGCGCGGCCGAGCCTGCCTCCGGGCGCATTCGCCTGGCCTCGAACGACCCGGTCACGCTGGACCCGCATGTCGCCGGGGACGCGCTGTCCGCCGAGTACATCGTGGAGATCTTTGGCGGCCTGGTGACGCTGGACCAGGACCTGAACATCCAACTGGACCTCGCCGAGTCCTTCGAGGTCAGCGACGACGGCCGGACCTACACCTTCATCCTGCGCGACGACGTGCGCTTCCATAACGGCCGTCGCGTGACGGCGGAGGACGTCGCGTGGTCCATCGAGCGCGCCGCCTCGCGTGAACTCGCCTCGCCGACGGCGCTCGCGTACCTCGGCGACATCGTGGGGGCGCGCGAGCACTTCTTCGGCCTCGCGGACGGCATCGAGGGCATCGAGGTCGTCGACGACCGCACGATCCGCTTCACCATCGACGCGCCGAAGCCGTACTTCCTCGCCAAGTTGACCTACCCCACCGCGTTCGTGGTGGACCGCGACCAGGTGGAGGGGAACCCTCGGAACTGGACGCGGCAGCCGAACGGCACAGGCCCGTACCGGCTCGTCGAGTGGCGGCTCGGCGAGCGGATCGTGCTGGAGGCGAACGAGGACTACCACCTCGGGACGCCCTCGCTGGCGGAGGCGGTCTACCTGTTGTCGGGCGGCTCTGCCCTCACGCGGTGGGAGAACGACGAACTGGACGTGGCGGGCATCTCGATCAACGACATCGAGCGCGCGCGCGACCCGAACTCTGACCTGGGGCCGTACTACTCGGCCTGGCCGCAGTTCTCCATCTCCTACCTGGCGTTCAACACGGCCGTGCCGCCGTTCGACGACGTGCACGTGCGTCGAGCGCTGGGCCTGGCCATCGACCGAGAGCGCATCGCGAACGTCACGTTCAGCGGGATGATCGAGCCGGCGACCGGTATCCTCATGCCGCAGATGCCGGGCTACGTCCCGGAGGACCTCACCCTCCCGTACGACCCGGAGGCCGCCCGCGAGGAACTGGCGCTGTCCCAGTACGCCGACGACATGCCCCCCATCGAGATCACCGAGGTCGGCGCCGGCGCCGAGGCGAGCATCGACATGCAGGCGTTCATCGAGCAGTGGCGCACGGAGTTGGGCCTGGAGGTCTCGATCCGCCAGACGGACTTCGCCACCTTCCTGGCGGACCAGGACAGCGGCCGCCTGCAGGCGTTCAACGCCGGCTGGATCATGGACTACCCGGACCCGGAGGACATCCTGGACCTGAAGTTCCACTCCGACTCCGCGTTGAACGACGTGGGTTACTCCAACCCGGAGGTGGACGCCATCCTGGACCAGGCGCGCACGGAGCAGGACCCGGAGGCCCGCCTGGACCTCTACCGCGAAGCGCAGGCCCAGATCATCGAGGAGGCCGCCTGGCTCCCCCTCTACTTCGGCACCGCCCATGTCGTGGTGAAGCCGGAGGTCACCGGCTGGTTCGAGTCGCCGATGGTCATCCCGCGCCTCCGCTACATCGAGGTGGAGCGGTAGGCCTCGAGGCGAGCGCGAGACGAGCGTGAGGAGGAGGGACACCGGGTGGGCGCGTATGTGATCCGCCGCTTGCTGTGGCTTCCCTTCATCCTGCTCGTCGTCTCGTTCGTCACGTTCGCACTCGCGCGGTTCGGGCCGGGCGATCCGGTGTCCGTGGCCGCGGGGCAGATCCGTGACCCCGAGGTGTTGGAGCAGGTGCGCCGCGAGCGCGGCCTAGACGGCTCCATCGTGGAGCAGTACGGCCGCTGGCTGACGGACGTCTTCCAGGGCGACTTCGGCGAGTCGTACACCCTCCAGCGCGGTTTCTCCGTCACCGAACTCATCCTGCCTCGGATGCTCGTGTCGGCCCAACTGGGGTTCGTGGCGCTGGTGGTGATCTTCGCCGTGGGCATCCCGCTGGGCCTCCTGGCCGCGAGGTTGGCCGGGACATGGCTGGACCCGGCCATCATCGGCACGTTGCTCTTCCTCCAGGCGATCCCGGTGCTGGTGGTCATCCCACCGCTGCTCTGGCTGCTGGCGTTGCAGCTGCAATGGGTGCCTGTCGGCGGATGGGACGGACTCTTCGAGATCTGGTGGATCGCTGGCGTCATCGCGATCCCCATCCCTGACCCCCGGCTCTACGTGCCCCTCATCGCCTTCACGCTGCCGGGCTTCGTCGGGGTGGCGCGCCTCGTGCGCGTCTCAGCCCTCGAGGTGAACGGCCTGGACTACGTCCGCACTGCTCGGGCGAAGGGGCTCTCGGAAGCAGCCGTGCAGTTCCGGCACGTCTTCCCCAACTCGCTCCTGCCCCTCATCACGGTCATGGGCTTCGCCCTCTCCGGGATCATCGAGGGCGCGTTCTTCGTGGAGACGCTCCTCGGCATCAACGGCATCGGCCTGCTGACGTTCCAGGCGGTGACCAGCCGTGACTACGACATCATCCTTGCCACCACGGTGATCTTCTCCGCCGTCTTCGTCCTCATGAACCTGCTGGCCGAACTCGCCTACGGCTTCGTCGACCCGCGCGTGCGCCTCGGAGCCTCCCGAGGATGACCGCCGCCACCTTCGACCAGGACGTCCACTACGAGAACGCCGAGGCGGAGAGCGAGTGGCGAGGTGTCTGGCGGCGGCTGCGCCGCAAGAAGCTGGCGATGATTTCGCTGGTGCTGATCGTGATCATCTACGGCGCCGGCCTCTTCGCCCCGTTGGTGGCCCCGTATGGCTACACGCAGCAGAACCTGGACCGCGGCCTGGAGGGCCCCAGCGCGGAGCACTGGCTGGGCACGGACCGCCTTGGCCGGGACATGCTGAGCCGCACGATCTACTCGGCGCGCACCACCCTCATCGTCACCACGGCCGTCGTGCTCTCCGGGTCCCTCATCATCGGCAACGGCCTCGGCCTCCTCGCGGGATATCGAGGCGGCTGGGTGGACGGCGCGATCATGCGGCTGGGCGACATCTTCTCGTCGCTGCCGGCGCTGGTGATGCTCATCCTCATCAACGCCAGCCTGGGTGACCGCGTCGATAGTCTCGTCCGGTGGATCGAGGACAACACGTTCGTGGATGGCCTCGTGGCGTCGGGGTTTTCGTCGTACCTGCTGGTGTTCGGGGCGCTGTCGCTGTTCTTCTGGGTGGGGTCTGCGCGCATCATCCGGGCGCAGGTGCTGCAACTGCGAGAGCAGGACTTCGTGATGGCCGCCGAGGCGCTCGGGGCGACCTCCGGTCGGGTGATCCGGCGGCACCTGCTGCCGAACGTGTCATTCCTGATCATCCTGTCGATCTCGGCCACCCTCGGCGGCATCGCCGGGTCGGAGATCGTGCTCACGTGGTTCGGGGTAGGCGTGCAGCCGCCCGCCGCCTCCTTCGGCGCGATGCTCTTCGAGGGCTCAGGCGCGCGCACGTTCCAGTCCCACCCGCACCTGCTGCTGGTCCCTGGCACCGTGGTCACGATCCTGCTGTTCGCCTTCAACCTGCTGGGCGACGCCCTGAACGACGCCATCCGGGCGCGGTAAGGGGCGCTCGAGTACCTCCCGGGCGACCTCGTAGGGGTGTTCCCGGACGGGGGGCGCAAGCAGGGCGCGTGCTATAGTTTTGGGACGTACGCACGCGCCCGAAACGCGCCGGATCAGGCCCTTCCTCGGTCTGGCGTGGCGCCCTCCGGGCCTACCTGGCGAAGGCACGACTCCTTGGCAATCACTACCGAACGTCTTGAGGGGCAGGGCCTGGTGGCCCTGCAGATTGAGGTCGACCAGGAGCGGGTCGACAAGCACATGGATCGCGCCGTGGCGCGCATCTCCAAGCAGGTGCGCATCCCCGGGTTCCGGCCCGGCAAGGCCGACCGCCGCACGGTGGAGCGCCACGTGGGCACCGCCGCCATCCTCCAGGAAGCGCTGGAGGAACTGGTGCCGGAGGTCTACAACGAGGCCCTGGAGTCCGAGCAGATCGACGCGATCGACCAGCCGGAGTTCGAGCTGGAGTCCACCGAGCCGCTGGTGGTGAAGGCCACTGTGCCGGTGCGTCCGCAGGTGGACCTGAAGGACTACCGCTCGCTCCGCGTCCCCAAGGAGCCGGTGGAGGTCACGGAGGAGCAGGTGCAGGACACCTTCCTCCAGTTGCGTCGCCAGTTCGCCGTCCTGGAGCCCGTGGACCGCGCCATCGAGTGGAATGACCACGTGCGCGCGGACGTCACCGTCCAGGTGGAGGACCACCCCGACGAGCACACCGAAGAGGACGCCGAGTTCCCCGTCCGCGAGGGCGGCGTGGTCTCGCTTCCCGGCTTCGTGGAGCACCTCGTCGGTCTCGGTGTCGGCGAGCACGCCATCGAGTTCACGCTGGCAGAGGACCTGCCGAGCGAGGAACTCGCCGGCAAGAAGGCCTCCTACAAGGTCAACATCAAGGAAGTGAAGCGAGAGGTTCTGCCGGACCTGGACGACGAGTTCGTCGGCTCGCTGGACGAAGAGGGCGTGGAGACCGTCGCGCAACTGGACGAGCGCGTCCGCTCTGACCTGCAGAAGCAGGCCGAGCGCGTGGTCACCGAGGCCTACCATAACGAGATCATCGACCTCCTCATTGCCACCGCCTCCCTGGACTACCCGGAGGTGCTGGTCAACCGCGAGGTGGAGCGCACCATCGACCGCGAGTCGAACCACGCGTCCCACACCCCGGAGGGCCTCCAGAACTGGCTCAACGCCATTGGCCGCACGGAGGAGGAAGTCCGGGAGATGTTCCGGGAGCAGGCGGACCTCATCGTCCGCCGCGCCCTGGTCCTGGGCGAACTCATGGAGGCCGAGGGCATCGAGGTCTCCGAGGAGCAGATCGACGAAGAGATCGACAACCTGGTCGGTCAGATGGGCGGCCCGGCGGGCGGGGCGAACACGGAGGCCATCCGCAACCTGTTCGACACCCCGGACGGTCGCACGTCCATCCGCAACCAGTTGCTGACCCGCTTCGCCATCGAGCGGCTGGAGGAGATCACCTCGCAGGCCGATGACGGTGAAGAAGCCTCGGCGCCCCGGGCGAGCCGCCGGCGTCGCTCCGGCGCCACCGCGGAAGCGGCGTCAGAGGCGGCATCCGAAGAGGCTGGGGACGGCGAATCGGCGGCTGATGGTGAGCCGGAAACATCGGAGGACGGTGACTAACCCGTAAGGGGATCCCCACCTGAGTCGCGGTACGATGGATCGCGACGATCACCCAGGAGAGCACGGCCGGGGCGACCGGCCCGGAATGGCCACGTGGGTTGGCTAGAGTGGACCAGAGCATGACCTACCGCGCCCCTCGACCGCAGGACTTCTCGGAGGGCTTCCTCAAGCCCCAGAACATCGTGCCGATGGTTGTAGAGACCACCGCTCGCGGTGAGCGCGCCTACGACATCTACTCGCTGCTGCTGAAGGAACGCATCATCTTCCTCGGCACCGGGATCGATGACCAGGTGGCGAACTCGATCGTGGCGCAGTTGCTGTTCCTGGACCGGGAGGACCCGGAGCGGGACATCTCGATCTACGTGAACTCGCCGGGCGGCATGATCTATGCGGGGCTCGCCATCTACGACACCATGCACCTCGTGCGGGCGGACGTGAGCACCATCGCCGTGGGCGTCACCGCTTCCATGGGTACCGTGTTGCTGGCCGCGGGCGAGAAGGGCAAGCGCTTCGCGCTGCCGAACGCCACCATCCACATGCACCAGGCCCTGGGCGGCGGCTCCGGCCAGGCCACGGACGTGGAGATCGCGGCCCGCGAACTCCTCCGCAACAACGAGAAGATCCGCCAGATCCTCGCGGACGCCACCGGCCAGCCCATGGACAAGATCAAGGCCGACACCGACCGCGACGTCTACATGACGGCGGAGGGCGCGAAGGAATACGGTCTCATCGACGAACTCCTGGCGAAGCCGGAGAAGTAGCGGCAAGGGCAGCGGGAGTCAGCCATGGCCGGGAGCACGACGCGCGGCAGCCGGGTGCAGTACAACTGCTCCTTCTGCGGGAAGAACCAGGATCAGGTCAAGCGCCTGATCGCCGGTCCCGGCGCCGTCTACATCTGCGATGAGTGCGTCGAGCTTTGCCAGGAAATCATCAACGAGGAGGCGCAAGGCTCCTCCAAGAGCGCCGCGAAGGGCGCCAAGAGCCGGCTGCGCACTCCCCAGGAGATCGTCCAACAGTTGGACGACTACATCGTGGGGCAGGACCGCACCAAGCGGACGCTGGCGGTGGCGGTCTACAACCACTTCAAGCGCGTCGACGCGCCGGTCCAGGCCGACCTGGAGCTGGACAAGTCCAACATCCTGCTGATCGGCTCCACGGGCACCGGTAAGACGGAGTTCGCCCGCACGCTGGCCCGCATGCTGGACGTGCCCTTCTCCATCGCGGACGCCACCGCCCTGACGGAGGCCGGCTACGTGGGCGAGGACGTGGAGAACATCCTCCTTCACCTCATCCAGTCGGCCGACTTCGACATCCAGCGCGCGGAGCGCGGCATCGTCTACATCGACGAGATCGACAAGATCGCCCGCAAGGGTGACAACCCCTCCATCACGCGTGACGTGTCCGGCGAGGGTGTGCAGCAGGCGCTGCTGAAGATCATCGAGGGTACGGTCGCCTCCGTGCCGCCGCAGGGCGGCCGCAAGCACCCGCACCAGGACTTCATCCAGATCAACACCGCCAACATCCTCTTCATCTGCGGCGGAGCGTTCGAGGGCCTGGAGAAGATCGTCTCCCGCCGTACCGGCGTGGGCGTGCGCTCCATGGGCTTCAACCCGGACAGCCGCTCCGTGCAGGAGATGGAGCAGGAGCGCGCCCGCATCCTGCAGCACGTCAGCCACGATGACCTGCTCCAGTTCGGCCTGATCCCGGAGTTCGTGGGCCGTCTGCCCGTGGTCTCCACCCTGGATCCGCTGGACGTGGAGATGATGGTCGCCATCCTCACCCAGCCCCGGAACTCCGTTGCCCGCCAGTTCGAGCGGCTCTTCGGCCTGGACGAGGTGGAACTCTCCTTCACGGATGACGCCCTGGTCGCCATCGCCGAGCGCGCCATCTCGCAGAAGACCGGCGCCCGAGGACTCCGCACGGTGCTGGAGGAGACCCTGCTGGACGTGATGTACGAGATCCCCTCGCGGTCGGACATCAAGAAGTGCGTGGTCTCCGCGGAGACCGTCACCAAGCGCCAGCGCCCGCTCCTGCTCACCGCCGCCGGCCGCGCAGTGGAGTACGAGGGCATCGGCCGCGACGAGGCGCAGTCCGCCTGAGCGGAGCGCCCCCTCGGCCCCTCGCATATGCCTCGATGCCTCCCCCGAGGGCTCTCCGAGGATGGCGTCACTCGTCCGAGTCGGTGCTACGCTGCGCGTCCGCAGGTGAGTCGGACATAACGCATGAGTGCAGCCCCTGTGTCTCCCGCTAGCCGTCCCCAACGGCCGAAGAAGCAGCGCCTCGACCAGTTGATGGTGGAGCGCGGCCTCGCCTCCGGCCGCGATCGCGCCCGAGCCCTGGTGCTAGCCCGCGAGGTGCTCGTGGACGGCCAGGTCGCCATCCGCCCGGCGGCGCCCATCGCCGAGGACTCCGTCGTCGAGGTGAAGACGCCGCCGCGGTTCGTGAGCCGGGGCGGGGAGAAGCTGGACCACGCGCTGGAGCGCACCGGCGTGGACGTGCGCGGGAAGCGCTTCCTCGATGTTGGCGCATCGACGGGAGGGTTCACGGACTGCCTGCTCCAGCGCGGAGCCTCCGAGGTGGTCGCCGTCGACGTGGCCTACGGGGAGTTCGCCGCGAAGTTGCGGGACGACCCTCGAGTGGAGGTGCGGGAGCGGGTGAACGCCCGCGACCTGGAGCCCCTGGACCCGCCGGCGGATGTGCTGGTCATGGACGTCTCCTTCATCTCCGCCGCCACGGTGCTCCCCGCGGTGCTCCGCTCGCTGCGCCCCGGCGCGGACCTGCTGGTGCTGGTGAAGCCCCAGTTCGAGGCGGGCCGGGAGCAGGTGGAGAAGGGCGGCGTCGTCCGCGATCCGGTCGTGCACGCGGCCTGCATCGCCCGGGTTGCCCTCGCCGCGCTCGACCTCGGCCTGCGCGTCCGAGGCGTCGTGCGGTCGCCGTTGCTGGGACCGGCGGGCAACCGCGAGTTCTTCCTCTGGCTGCGCCTCCCAGCTGACGGTGGCCGCGCATGAGCACCTTCCTCCCTCCGGAACGCATCGTCGTCTACTACCACCCCTCGGTCGCCGGGGCGGAAGGCGTGGCCCGCGCGCTCGGCGCACTCGCCGAGGCGCGCGGCGTACGGACCAGCGTCCACGTGCTGCCGGAGGGCGACGCCGCCTTCCCGCACGAGCGGACGGACAGTTGCCTCATGGTCTGCGTGGGTGGAGATGGCACGGTCTTGCACGCGGCCTCCTGCGCCGCGGAGCAGCGCATCCCCGTCTTCGGCGTGCGCATGGGCCGCCTGGGCTTCCTCACCGAGACGGTGGAGGAGCGCGCGCTCCAGGACTTCGCGCGCGTCCTGGACGGTGAGGGGCGGCTGGAGGAGCGCTCGCTGGTGCAGGCGCAACTCAACGGCGAAGAGCCGCTGCACGCGCTGAACGACGTGGTGATCGGCCGCGCCACCCTGGGCCGCACCATCTCCGTGCACGCCCACATCGATGGCGTCATGCTCGCCGAGTACCGGGCGGACGCGCTGGTGATCGCGACCGCTACCGGCTCCACGGGGTACTCGTTGTCCGTGGGCGGGCCGATCCTGCATCCCGTGTCGCAGGAGATCATCCTGGTCCCGGTGGCCCCCCACCTCACGCGGGCCAACGCCATCGTCCTGCCGGGCGAGACGCAACTGCGCCTCTCCGTGGAGCGCGGCTACGAGGCGGTGATGAGCGTGGACGGCATCCACCACCGGCCGGTGGACTCCGGCGCCACCGTCACCATCACGAGGTCGCCTCGGACGGTCGGGTTCGTGCGGCTGGGCGGGGAGAACGAGTTCTACCACAACCTGGCGGGACGCCTCGGCTGGCTGCGCCTCGACCACGTCATCGACGAGGCGCAGGGACCAGAGGCCGGACGGCAGACCGAGGGCGAGCGCTAACGCTCGTCGCGCGCGAGCGTGAAGCGCGCGGGTTCACTATCCTGATCTCAATGTCCCCAGACACACCCCAACCCGTGACCGAGGTCCGCGTCGAGCGCGCGACGGTGCGCGACGGCGAGGGGATCGCGCGGCTCATCAACTACTGGGCCGCCCAGGGACAGATGCTCCCCCGCACCGTCGGCGAGACGTACGAGAACCTCCGGGACTTCTTCGTGGTCCGCGAGGGCGACCGCGTGATCGGATGCGCCGCGCTCCACATCACGTGGGCGGACCTGGCGGAGTTGAAGTCGCTGGCCGTGGACGAGGCGATCCACTCTCGGGGCATCGGCGCGGCGCTGGTGCGCGCCTGCGTGGAGGAGGGGCGCGCGCTCGGCCTGGATCGGCTGTTCGCGCTCACCTACCGGCCCGGCTTCTTCGAGCGGCTCGGCTGGGAGCAGGCGGACGTGATGAACCTACCCCGCAAGGTCTGGAACGAGTGCTACCGCTGCCCCAAGTTCCCCGGCTGCGACGAGATCGCGATGGTCCTGGACCTGGAGCAGCCGCAGCAGCCCGCCGCCCCCATCGAGGCGAGCGCGCCGGCGTGAGCGACGACCTTCCCACGCTCGTCACCTCGGAACCCCTCGTGGCAGCGGGGTACATCAGCGTCACGCGCGACACCGTGCGCTTCCCCGACGGCGCCGAGGCGGAACGAGCGGTGGTCTGGCACCCCGGCGCGGTCGCCCTCGTGGTGATCGACGACCAGGACCGCTGGCTGCTGGTGCGCCAGTACCGCCACCCGGCGGGCAAGGTGCTGCTGGAGGTCCCCGCCGGCACGCGCGACGACGGCGAGGCGCCGGAGGCGACCGCCGCCCGCGAGGTGCGCGAGGAGACCGGATACGCCGCCGGATCGCTGGTACGCCTCGGCGGGACGTACACGGCGCCCGGCTTCTGCTCGGAGTACCTCCACTACTACCTGGCCACCGACCTGACCGAGGCGCCCCTTCCGCAGGACGAGGACGAATACCTGTCCCCGCCCGTGCGTCTCACCCTGGACGAACTCTATGCCGCCGTGGAGGCGGGCGAGATCGAAGACGCGAAGACGCTGTCCGCGCTCCTGCTGTTCGAGCGCTACCGGGCGCGATCCGGCTAGCGCTCGCGCATCCTCGGACTCCCGCTCGCGGCAAGCGCGCGTCGGCAGTAGGGTACAGATGACGTCGGGCATCGGCTCGGCGCGGGCGCATGCAGGAGGGGAACCGCATGGCGCAGGTGACGCCGCGATCTACCGTCGAGGCGGCGGTCAGGCCGATCCGGCAGAAGCCTCGGCTGTGGCCATGGCCGCTGAGCCTGTATCAGACCTACGTCGGCAAGAAGTGGGTGATGGCGATCACGGGCGTGATCGGCCTCATCTTCATCGCCGGCCACATGTTCGGCAACCTCAAGCTCTACATGGGCGCCGCCGAGATCGACGCGTACGCCGTCGGCCTCCGGGAGGTTGCCTACCCGCTGGTGCCGAAGGGCTTCCTGCTCTGGCTGACGCGCGTGGGCCTCGTGGTGGCGCTCGCCCTCCACGTGCACGCGGCGTGGTCGATCCTGGCGCACAATTCGAAGGCGCGCCCGGTGAAGTACGCCGGCAAGCGCGACTACATCGCCGCCGACTGGGCCTCCCGCACCATGCAGTGGACCGGCCCGATCATCCTGCTGTTCCTCGCCTGGCACCTGGCGGACCTGACCTGGGGCTGGGTGAACCCGTCCTTCGAGCACGGCGACGTCTACGCCAACACCATCGCCTCGTTCGAGCGCATCCCGGTGGCGGCGCTCTACATCGTCGCCAACCTCGCGCTGGGCGTGCACATCTACCACGGGGCGTGGAGCCTCTTTCAATCGCTTGGGGTGAACAACCCGCAGTACAACGCGCTGCGGCGCCTGTTCGCTATCGGCTTCGCCGTGGCCATCGTTGCCGGGAACGTCTCGTTCCCGGTGGCGGTGCTCGTCGGGATCCTGGAGTAGGAGCGCCACCATGACGCCAGTAACACTGGACTCCCGCATCCCGGACGGGCCGATTGCTGAGAAGTGGGACAACCACCGCTTCAACATGCGCCTGGTGAACCCCGCCAACAAGCGACGCTTCGAGGTCATCGTGATCGGCACCGGCCTGGCCGGCGCCTCCGCGGCGGCGACCATGGCCGAGCTGGGCTACCGCGTCAAGGTCTTCACCTTCCACGACTCGCCGAGGCGCGCGCACTCGATCGCCGCGCAGGGCGGCATCAACGCTGCCAAGAACTACCAGAACGACGGTGACTCTCCCGCCCGCCTCTTCTACGACACCGTGAAGGGCGGCGACTTCCGCTCCCGCGAGGCGAACGTGTACCGCCTGGCGCAGGTGAGCGTGAACATCATCGACCAGTGCGTGGCGCAGGGCGTGCCCTTCGCACGCGAGTATGGCGGCCTGCTGGAGAACCGCTCCTTCGGCGGGGTGCAGGTCTCCCGCACGTTCTACGCCCGCGGCCAGACGGGCCAGCAGTTGCTGCTGGGCGCGTACCAGGCGCTGATGCGCCAGGTGGGCCTCGGCGCCGTCGAGCTGCACCCGCGCACGGAGATGCTGGACCTGGTGACCGTGGACGGCCGCGCCTCCGGCGTGATCGTGCGCGACCTGCTGACGGG
>CAYTRA010000010.1:20636-22171 GCA_964439675.1 uncultured Dehalococcoidaceae bacterium | reverse complement strand
CGCGGTGGCGCCCGGCGTGAACGCGACGAGCTGCGTCGCCTCTGTCGGCGCCTCGACAGCGTCCGAGAAGCGGTAGGCCCGCACGTTCAGATTCGCGTACCGAGCCGCGGCGGCCTGCGGGTCGTAGTCCTCGCGGATACGGACGATGCCGTCCCACTGCGAGTTGGAGTCGATCACGGTGAGCAGGCCGTCCGCCTGCCGGTGCATCACGATGGCGGTGTGCAGACCGGGATAGGAGACACCCGGCCCGTGGTTTGCGTCGTCGGCAATCTGGAGGACGTCGCCTGCCCTCACGTCTGCGAGCGGCACCTCGATGGCGCCACCGGAGAGGTAGCCGTCTCGGTAGCCGAATCCCATCGTGCGGCCGGTGGCTTCTTGCACCACGCGACGTACCCACGGGAAGCACTGGCCTTCCTGCAGGTGAAGGGATCGCTTGGCGACCTCAACGATGCGTTGTCCGGGATCGTCAGTCTCAGCGGAAACCGGCCGCACGAGGGCCAGCGAGAGCGCGCCGACGACGAGCATGAAGGATGCGAACACAGTCAGGGTGCGTAACCGCAAAGCGCGCTCCGAACCCCCCGCCGCGAATCACTCTAGCGGGCGCTCGCCTCCCGGCAAACGGTCTCATTTCTCCCCCCCTCAGCGGGAGATTCAACGCCCGTGATTGCGCGCGCCAAGGAGAGGGACGCCGCGCGCGCTCCACACGCGATGAGATGAACGAGGGTGAGCCGGCGCCGGCTCACCCTCTGCTGTCGGATCACTGCCCGTCGCGCTACTCGAATCGGTCCGGGTAGAGCAGCGCCGCCAGCGACTCGATGCCGTCCACGATGCGAGGACCGGGACGGCTCATGACGTCCGGATCGACCGGATGCAGCCTGCCCTCGCGCACCGCCGTGACCTCCGACCAGCCGGGACGCTCCGTCACCGACTCGACGGTCACGCCGAAGTCGTGGTCCGCGAGCAGGATCACCTCGGGGTCGGCCTCCACGACTGCCTCCGCCGTCAACTGCGGATAGGCCGAGGGCGCGCCGGCGGCGATGTTCTCCGCCTTCAGCAGCGCCAGCGCGGAGCCGATGAAGGAGTCTGGCCCCACCGTGAACAGCGTGGCGTCCAGCTCGTAGAAGACACGCGGGCCCGTCTCCACGTCCGCCAGCATGGCCCCCACCGCATCGAGGCGTTCCTCGAGGTCAGTCGCGAGATCCTCGGCCTCCTCGTCGTGCCCGGTGAGGCGGCCCAGCACGCGGATGTCGTCCATCACCCCGCTGATGTCCGTAGGCTCTTCCAGGAAGAACACCGGGAGGCCCAGCGTGCGGAACTGCTCCACGCTCAACTCCTGGTTCACGGCCAGGATCACCAGGTCCGGATCATGCGCCAGCGCCGCCTCCGGATCTGGCGAGGTGTACGCCACCTTCGGGAGGTCTGCGGCCTCGGGCGGGTAGTAGGAAAACTCGTCCGCGGCCACCACCTGGTCGCCCGCGCCAATGGCGAACAGGATCTCCGTCGTCGACGGGAGCAGGGAGACGATGCGCATAGCC
>CAYTRA010000010.1:0-20626 GCA_964439675.1 uncultured Dehalococcoidaceae bacterium | reverse complement strand
CCGTCGCCGCCGGCGAGTGCGACACGATGCGCTGCGCCGGACCGTCGAGGGCAAGCGTGAACCCCGAGGAGTCCACCGCCTCGATGCCGCCGGCCGCCTCGTTCGCTGTCGCCGTGGACATGGACGTCGCGGTTGATGTCGGGGTCGCCTCGCCGTCGCTGCCGCACGCGGAGAGCAGCAGCGCCAACAGCAGCGCCGGCGCGGCGAACAAGCGCCATGCGCTCCGAGAACGGCGCGCGCTTGCGTGGCCACGCGCCCCATCTGACACAGTCATTTCGGGTACCTCCTGCACGGGAGGAGGCAACAAGAAGCCCCCTCCATGGTGCGAGGGGGCAGGTGTGAGGGCTCGGCTGGCGGCGAGGGGATCAGCCCGGCCCACCAGCGTTGCCGTCGCCTGTCCTCGCAGGTTCGACAATGCAGCGGGCCGGTACTCTGGCTTCCGTCCCAGGGCGCCCTGGTGACGGTCACAGTTGCGGGACAGCGCCGGACTTACACCGACTTCCCCGGAACACCGCGTCGCGAGTGAACACCCGCACGGAAGCACGCGCAACTCGCGCGCGTCGTGCGCCGTCGATCACGCGCTTGCCGCAAGCGCCGCAGACGCGACGATCCGCGTTGGTATAGTGCGGCAAATTTCCACGCGTGTACCCGCCTTACGAGAGCCCAGAACGGCCGCGCCGATGATTGGCACGCAGTCGAACGCCCGTACCTCCTCGGAGCGCCGGGACGCCTCGCGTCTCGCGCCGGCCGCCGTGGTGGCCGGCGCGTACGCGCTGGCGGGCGCGGCGTGGATCCTGCTCAGCGAGTGGCTGTTGAACATCGTCATTCCCGAGGACCAGGCGGTGCTGGCCCAGGTCATCAAGGGCGTGGGGTTCGTCGTGGTGACGGGCCTCGCGCTGTACGTCGTCCTCGGACGCCTCGTCGGGGAACTGCAGCGCAGCGAGCGGGCGCAGGCCACTCTGGCCGCGGAGGTGCGCATCCGCGCCCGCGAGCAACGAAGGCTCGCGCACCGCCTCATGCAGGCGGAGGAGGAGACGCGGCGGGCGGTGGCCAAGGACCTGCACGACGGCCCGCTCCAGACCCTCACGCTCACCTTCATGCAACTCGACGCCGCCGGCCGCATGGTGGAGGACGGCCAGCCCGTCGACGCGGAGAGCATCACCCGCGCCATGGACGCCATCCGCGAGGCGTCCGACGAGATCCGAGGCGTGGTCCGCGCGCTGCACCCGCCGTTGCTCGCCGAGTTGGGGCTGGCGCCCGCAGTGGAGCGGCATTGCCGGGAGAGCGCCCTCCGCGCCGGGCGCGACGTGCGCTTCCAGAGCAACGGCGCCGTCCCCACCCTCCGCTCGCAGTCCTCAATCGCCGTCTTCCGCATCCTCCAGGAGGCGCTGGCGAACGCCCTGAAGCACACGGAGCAGGGGCACATCACGGTGGAACTCCACGTGGACGATGGCGCCGTCCGGCTGTCCGTCACCGACCTCGGCCCGGGCTTCACGCCGGAGGCGAAGGTGGGGGCAGGGCTGGGCCTGCTCAGCATGCGCGAGCGCGCCGAGTCCGTCGGTGCGGAGTACGAACTCCGCACCTCGCCGCGCACCGGCACCTCCGTCACCGTCCGCGTCCCCGCGGACCTCGGTGCCTGAGCACCCATCGATGCGGGTCTTCGTCCAGGCCGGTCTGACGGTGGGGCTGATCTTTGGCGCGATCGCGTTCATCGCGACGCTGGATGTAGGCCGCGCCATGGCGATCGGGGGCGCCTCGTTCCTCCTCGCCGGGGCGGCGTTCACCCTCGCGGCGCGCGGGCGCTAGGCGGGCTCACCCTCCGGTAACCCCCTCGGCGCGTCGAGAAGAACTGCAAGGGCGCTGTCATTCGCGTCCTGCTGATGTGACGTTCGCGGGATGCTCCCCTTCCTACGTTCTGGCCCGGACTCCTCCACTGGCTCCCGCTGATTAGCCGGAGGACGACGCGACTGAGGGAAGTCGAACCACTGAATCTGAATACTTGGGGAGTTCGCCTTGCGCGGCCAGGGCATTGCCGTTGTTCGCCCGTTGTACCTGGGTGACCTGCTCTGCGCGGTGCCAGCGCTTCGTGCGCTCCGCAAGGCCTGCGACTCTGCCCCCATCACGCTGATCGGGCTGCCCTGGGCTTCCGAGTTCGCCCGGCGCTTCGCTCACTACGTGGACGGCTTCGTCCCGTTCCCCGGCTGGCCCGGCATCCCCGAGCGGGAGCCCTCGCGGGCGCGCCTCTGCGAGTTCTACACGCTGCATCGAGGCCGCCCGTACGACCTGGTTCTGCAGATGCATGGCGACGGCAGCGTGATGAACGGCTTCGCCGCCTCCGTACCGGCTGCAGTGCATGCCGGGTTTGCCCCGGACGAGCAGCACTGCCCCAACCCGCTCTTCACCCCCTATCCAACACATGATTCCGAGTGGCGCCGACCGTTACGTCTCCTCGATCACCTCGGCATGGCAGCCGAGGACGACTCGCTGGAGTTCCCGCTGGACCAGGCGGACCGAGACGAGGCTTCGGCTGCCCTCGATAGTGCAGGTGTAAGTTCGGATGCTTATGTCGTCATGCACCCCGGCTCCCGCTCCCCGGACCGGCGCTGGCCGGCGGAGGCGTTCGCCGCGGTTGCGGACGCCCTCGCGGACGAGGTTCCCGTAGTCCTGACGGGCACCGAGGCGGAGCGCGAGGTGGTGGAGGCAGTCAAGACGCGCGCGAAGGCGCCGGTCGTGGACCTCACCGGGCGGACCTCCCTCGGTGGGATGGCGGCGCTGGTGGACGGGGCACGACTGCTCGTCTCGAACGACACGGGCGTGGCGCACGTCGCTGCGGCGGTACGCACACCGAGCGCCGTCGTGTTCTCCGGCTCCGACCCTGCCCGCTGGGCGCACCCGGAGGAACTGCACCGCGCGCTGGGCGCGGGTAACGGCGCCCCCCCGCCCCGGCCCGACGAGGTCATCGAGGCTGCGCGAGATCTGCTCAGGCGCGCCGGATGAGCCTCAGCACGTCGTGGGAGCAGGCTCGCCGCATCCTCGTCGTCCGCCTGGACAACGCGGGCGATGTGGTGCTGCTGTCGCCTGCGCTGACCGCCCTCGCAAAGGCGCTTCCCAACGCCCGCTTCACATTGCTCGCCTCGCCCGGCGGCGCGCTTGCTGCGCCCCTGCTCCCCCAGGTCGAGCAGGTCATCGTCCATCGCGCAGCCTGGCAGCAACTCCGCCCCGGCGTCGCGACCCCCGAGGCCGAACTGGCGCTGGTGGAGCGCCTCCGTGCCGAGGCCTTCGACGCTGCCCTGATCTTTACCTCCTTCTCGCAGACCTCGGTGGCGCCGGGCTTCGCGTGCTTCCTCGCGGGCATCCCGCTGCGGGCCGGGTTCGAGGAACGCTTCGCCGGTCAGGTGCTGACGGACGCTGTACCACCGCCGCCGGACGCGCTTCATCAGGCCGAACGCAACCTCGCGCTCATCGAGGGCCTCGGCGTCCCGGTCGCCGACCGCACGCTGCGCATCCGCCTGGACGGGAAGGCGCGCGAGGAAGCCGCGAGCGTCCTCGACGAGGCGGGCCTGCGAGGCGCGTTCGTGCTGCTGGCGCCCGGCGCCTCCGCCGCCGCTCGTCGCTATCCAGCCGACGCCTTCTCGCGCGTCGCCACGGAGGTGCGCGCGCGGACGGGCCTGCCCGTGCTGGTGACCGGCAGCGAGGCGGAACGTGCGCTGGTGCATGAGGTGGCCGCAGGAAGCGGCGTGATCGCCCTCGCAGGGCGCACGTCCCTGCCAGGTGCGGCCGCGCTCGTCGAGCGTGCCGCGCTCGTCATCGCGAACAACTCGTTGACCATGCACCTCGCGGAAGCCCTCGGCGTGCCGAGCGTGGTCACGTACGCGGGCACCGACCCGTACGAGCGCTGGGCGCCGCGACGCACCCCCTCGCGGCTGCTCTCGCGCGACGTGGACTGCGCGCCCTGCTTTGCCATCGACTGTCCCTACGCCCTCGAATGTCTCGATGTGGCGCCAGAGGCGGTGGCCCGGGCGGCGGAGGAGATGCTGGCGGTGCGGGTCGCGTCGGTCGGACGGGGCGCCGCGTGAGCCCCACCGCGATCGGCAACGCCCCGCGAGTGCTGACGTGGCACATCCACGGCAGCTACCTCTACTACCTGGCGCAGACGCCCTGCGAGTTCATCGTGCCGGTCAAGCCCGGACGCCCCGAGGCATACGGAGGGCGCGGCGGCCACTTCGACTGGCCGGACAACGTGCGCGAGGTGCCGGCGGAGGAAGTCGCGGACCTCGACCTGGACGTGATCCTCTACCAGGCGCCGCGCAACTGGCTCCAGGACCAGCACGAGATCCTGAGCGACCGCCAGCGTCGCCTCCCCCGCGTCTACCTGGAGCACGACCCTCCTCGAGAGAGCCCGACGGACACGAGGCACCTGGTGGACGACCCGGACGTGCTGCTGGTGCACGTCACCCACTTCAACGACCTGATGTGGGACGCGGGACGGACGCCAACGCGCGTCATCGAGCACGGCGTGATGGTGCCGGAGGATGTGCGCTACTCCGGTGAGCGGTCGCGCGGCATCGTCGTCGTGAACAACATCGCGTCGCGCGGGCGCCGCCTCGGCTTCGATGTCTACGAGCGCGCCCGCCACGAGGTGCCGATGCACCTGGCCGGGATGGGCTCCGAGCCGCTGGGCGGCCTCGGTGACCTGCCGCACGACGACCTGCTGCGGCTGGAGGCGACCCACCGCTTCTTCTTCAACCCCATCCGTTACACCAGCCTGGGCCTGGCGATCCTGGAGGCGATGATGATCGGCCTCCCCATCGTCGGGCTGGCGACGGCAGAACTCGCCACCGTCATCGAGGACGGCGAGACCGGGTACGCCTCCACGGACGTGGACACCCTCATCGACCGCATGCGCCATCTCTGCGTCGCGCCGGAGGACGCCGCCCGCCTGGGCGAGGCCTCGCGGGCGCGAGCGCTGGAGCGATTCAGCATCGAGCGGTTCCGGCAGGACTGGCTGGAGACGCTGGCGGACGTCGCAAGCCGCCCGCGGCTCGCCGCTGCCGGAACGCAGCGCCAAGGGAAGGACACCGGCAGATGACAGGTCAGCCCCTGCGACGGATCGCGATCATCAGCGAGCACGCCTCGCCACTTGCCCTCGTCGGCGGCGTGGACAGCGGCGGCCAGAACGTCTACGTGGCCCAGACCGCGCGACGCCTGGCGCGCGCCGGCCACCACGTGGACGTCTTCACCCGACGCGACGCCCCCGACCTCGCCGAGGTCGTGGAGCACGAGGGCTACCGGGTCGTCCACGTGGACGCCGGGCCGCCCTCGTTCGTGCGCAAGGAGGATCTGCTCCCGCTGATGCCGGAGTTCACGGAACGCGTGGCTGCGTTCGCCGCCCGGCAGCCCGAGTTGTACGACCTGGCCCACGCCAACTTCTGGATGTCCGGCCTGACAGCGGCCGAACTGAAGCGCCGCTTCGACATCCCCTTCGTCATCACCTTCCACGCGCTGGGCAAGGTGCGCCGCCAGCACCAGGGCGCCCACGACGAGTTCCCGGAGGAGCGCGAACAGATCGAGGAGATGCTGGTCGCCCAGGCGGACCGCGTGATCGCGGAGTGCCCGCAGGACGAGATCGACCTCCTCAGCCTCTACAACGCCGACCCCGCCCGCATCTCCATCGTCCCCTGCGGGTATGACCCGGAGGAGTGCCACCCCGTTGACCGCGCGGAGGCGCGCCGACGGCTGGGCCTGCCGCCGGAGACGCCGATCGTGCTGCAACTGGGCCGGTTGGTGCCTCGGAAGGGCGCGGACAACGTGGTGCGCGCCTTCGCGCAGGTGCGGCGTCGAGTGCCGGATGCGGTGCTGGTGATCGCGGGCGGCGAGACGGACGAGCCGGACCCGGAGGCCACGCCGGAGATCGCGCGCCTGATGGAAGTCGCGGACGCGGAGGACGTGCGGGACGCCTGCTGCTTCGTCGGACGGCGGCCTCGCACGGAACTCAAGGACTGGTACGCGGCGGCCGACCTGTTCGTCACCACGCCCTGGTACGAGCCGTTCGGCATCACGCCGGTGGAGGCCATGGCCTGCGGCACGCCCGTCATCGGCGCTCGCGTAGGCGGCATCCAGTACACCGTCGCGGACGGCGTCACCGGCGTCCTCGTGCCCCCTCGCGATCCGCGCGCGCTGGGTGAGGCGGCGACTCGGCTGCTGCTGGACGAGCCCGAACGACGCCGCATGGGCGCCAACGGCATCCGGCGCGCGGCGGAGATGTTCACGTGGGACGGCGTCGCGGACGCCCTCATGGAGGTCTACGAGCGCGTGATCTCGGAGCAGGCGGTGCCGCTGCCCTCCGCGCGCGACCAGCGCCAGGTCATCAACCGAGGCTTCGATGACCTCGTCGACACGCTGATCTCGAACCGCTCGCGCCTATTGGCGGACACGGTGCTGGTCGCTCGGCTGCTCAGCAGTTGCTTCGCGCAGGGGCGGAAGGTGCTGGTGTGCGGAAACGGCGGCAGCGCCGCTGATGCGCAGCACTTCGCCGCCGAACTGGTCTCCCGGTACCGCTCGGACGACCGTCGAGCGCTGCCCGTGATCGTCCTCGGCGCGGACATGGCCTCGCTTACCGCGTGGTCGAACGACATCGGCTACGACACCGCCCTCGCGAGGCAGGTCGACGCCTTCGGCACTGCCGGCGACGTGCTGCTCGGCTTCAGCACCAGCGGCCGCTCTCGCAACGTGGTCCGGGCATTCGAGCGCGCCCGCGCCCGGGGTATGCACACAGTGGCGCTCCTCGGCGGGGACGGCGGGCACCTGCTGCCGCTCTCCAGCGCCTCGATCGTCGTGCCGACGTGCGACACGCAGCGCATCCAGGAGGTGCATGGCCTGCTCATCCACCTGCTCTGCGAACTGATCGAGCAGGACTTCGCCGAGCCGCGCGTCGCCGGGTTCTCGGAGGAGGTGCCGGCGTGAGGCCCGCGGTCTTCCTGGACAAGGACGGCACGCTGGTCCGCAACGTGCCCTACAACGTCGATCCCGCCCTCGTGAGCGTCGAGGAAGGCGCGGGGCCGGCCCTCGTCCGGCTGGCCGAGCACGGGTACGCGCTGGTGCTCGTCTCGAACCAGTCCGGCGTCGCACGCGGGCTCTTCGACGTCGCCGCCCTGGATGCCGTCACGGAGCGCATCCAGGCCCTGCTCCACCCCTTCGGCGTGCAACTCGCGGGCGCCCACTACTGCCCCCACCACCCGGAGGGCAACGTCGAGGCGTACGCGACCGCCTGCGCCTGCCGCAAGCCCGGCGACGGCCTCCTGAGGGCAGCCGCCGCCGACCTGGGCCTGAGCCTGCGCGACTCCTGGATGGTGGGCGACATCCTCGACGACATCGAGGCCGGCCGCCGTGCGGGCTGCCGCACAGTGCTGCTGGACGTGGGCCACGAGACCGAGTGGACGCCCGGCCCGCTGCGCGTCCCGGATCGCGTCGCCGCTGACCTGATGGGGGCAGCCGAGACGATCCTTCAGGCCGTCCCCGCAGGCGACCGCGAGGAGGTAGCGGTATGAGCACTGACCTCCTCGGGACGATCGCCCGCTTCCCCACGCTGCGCGTGCTGGTGGTGGGCGAGGCGATGCTGGACTCCTACCTGGTGGGCACCAGCACGCGCATCTGCCGCGAGGCGCCCGCCCCCATCGTGGACGTCTCGGAGCGCGTGGACGCCTGCGGCGGCGCGAGTAACGCAGCCGCCAACGCGCGCGCGCTGGGCGCGGACGTGACGTTCCTCACCGTCTTTGGCGACGACGACGACGGCGACCGGCTGCTCGCCTGCCTCGGACGGGCGGGCATCCGCGCGGAGCACGCGATCCGCAGCCGCGAACGCGCCACGCTCACGAAGCAGCGCCTGGTAGCGGGCCCGCAACTGCTCGCGCGCTTCGACCAGGGCAGCACCGAGGTGCTCCCGCCCTCCATCGAGGCGGAGTTCATCGCGCGCCTGCGGCACCTGTACCTGCGCTCGGACGTGGTGATCGTCTCGGACTATGGCTACGGCATCCTCACCCCGGGCGTGGTGACGGCCCTCGCCGACCTCCAGCGGAGCGCGCCCCGCCCCCTCGTCGTCGACTCGAAGGACCTGCCGCGCTACCGCCACGTCGGCGTCACCTGCGCCAAGCCCAACTTCGAGGAGGCCGCACGCCTCCTCGGCGGCAGCGGGAGGATCGAGGGTGACCGCGCAGCCTCGATTGTGCGCCGCGCGAACCGGCTGTTCGAGCGCACGGGCGCGCAGTACGTCGCGGTCACCCTCGACGCGGAGGGCGCCGTCATCCTGGACCGCGCCGGCGAGTGGTACCGGACGTACGCGGAACCCGCGTCCAACGCGCGCGCCGCCGGCGCCGGGGACACCTTCGTCGCCACCATGGCCATGGGTCTGGCCGCCGGGGCTGCGGTGCAGTCCGCCGCTGAACTCGCGGCGGCCGCCTCGCAGGTCGTGGTCGGGCGGGACGGGACGACTACGTGCAGCGCGCAGGAGCTCGAGGCCGCGATCCTCGGAGTCGACAAGGTGGTCGCGGAGCCGCAGCAGATGCGCGCCCTCGCCACCGCGTACCGCCAGCACGGCGCGCGCATCGTCTTCACCAACGGCTGCTTCGACATCGTCCATCGAGGTCACGTGACCTACCTCAGCCAGGCGAAGGCGCTGGGCGACGTGCTGGTGGTGGGGCTGAACTCGGACGACAGCGTGCGGCGCCTGAAAGGCCCGCAGCGGCCGGTTAACGCCTTCGAGGACCGAGCGCAGGTGCTGGCGGCCCTCAGCAGCGTGGACCACGTGGTGGAGTTCGACGGAGACACGCCGGAGGACCTCATCCGCCTCATTGGCCCGGACGTCTATGCGAAGGGCGGCGACTACTCCGTTGAGACGCTGCCGGAAGCGCCGCTGGTGCAGGCCCTGGGCGGCGAGGTCCGCCTGCTCCCCTACGTCGAGGGCACCTCGACCAGCGGGCTCATCGACCAGATCCGCCGGGCGCCCTCGGAGGCGGGGGCGCTTGCCGCCGGGGCGAGCACGTGACTGCCGCGTGGGCCGACGCGCGGCGCATCCTGGCTGTACGCCTCGATGGCGGGGGCGACGTGCTGATGACGACGCCTGCGCTGCGCGCGCTCCGCGAGGGCGCACGGGGACGGCACATCACGCTGCTCACGTCGCCCGCCGGCGCGGCGGTCGCACGCCTGGTCCCGGAGGTGGACGAGGTCATCGAGTACGTCGCGCCCTGGATGAAGGCCCCTGCAGCGGCAGATCCGGCGGCGCACCTCGCCACGGTGGAGACGCTCCGCGCGAGGGCGTTCGACGCGGCGGCGATCTTCACGGTCTACAGCCAGACGCCGCACCCGGCCGCGACGCTGTGCTTCCTGGCGGGCATCCCGCTCCGCCTCGCGCACGCGCGCGAGAAGACCTACGGCCTGCTGACGGACTGGGTGCCGGAGCCCGAACCCGAGCGCTTCGTCCGCCACGAGACGCGCCGCCAGTTGGACCTCGTTGAGCACGTGGGCGCGAGGACGTCCGACCAGCACCTCTCGCTGCGCGTGCCGCCCGAGGCGGCGGAGCGCGTGCGGTGGACGCTCTCGCGCCTCGATTCCGCTCGGCCATGGTGCGTGCTCCACCCGGGTGCAACGGCCTCGTCCAGGCGGTACCCCGTGGAGGGCTTCGCGCGCGTGGTGACGCGCCTGGTGCGGGAGCACGGGTGGCAGGTGGTGCTCACCGCCGGCCCGTCCGAGGCGGCACTGACCGCGCAGATCGCAGCGGCCGGCGGACCGAACGTCGTCGACCTCGGTGGCCGCCTCACGCTGCCGGAGACGGCCGCTCTCATCGAGGCGGCGCCCCTCCTCGTCTGCAACAACAGCCTCCCGGCGCACATCGCGGCGGCGGTGGGAACGCCGGTGGTGGACCTCTACGCCCTCACCAACCCGCAGCACACCCCCTGGCGCGTACCGCACCGGGTGCTGTTCCACGACGTGCCGTGCCGCAACTGCTACGCCAGCCTGTGCCCGCGAGGGCACAACGACTGCTTGCGCAAAGTGCGACCGGAGGAGGTCGTCGCCGCCGCCCTCGATCTCGCGGGCGGCGCGGGCGCCTCGAGGTCCGTTCCGGCGCGGGCAGCGTCACTGCCGCTGCCGGTGCGCATCGCGGGTGCGGGTGTGGAGCCCGGCGCGGCGGGTTAGTGCGCTCGGGCCTCGCGCTGGGCTTGTGCCGCGCGGTCGTCCTCGGCAGCCTTCTCCGCCGCGCGCTCGCCGTGGACCGCGAGTCCGAGGCGATACACCATCTCGCCGCCGAGCCAGCCGCCGACCGCCAGCAGCGCGACGCCGGCCATCTGCAGGGTCAACAGCCAGCCGAGTTCGCCGCCCTCGGCGGCGCCTCGGTCCATGGAGAGCATCCCCGCGGCGGCGAAGAGCGCGAGCGCGCCGAGGTTCAGCACCATGTGCATCGTCGCCTCGCGGCGCTCGCGACCGGTCACGATGGTCACGTAGTCCACCATGCCGACGAGGCCAGCCGCGGCGCCGGATGCGATACCGGCCCACGCCGCCCAGAACGACACGTCGTACCAGGCCAGATCGTCGCTGATCGTGAACACGATGTTCCCGAGCAGTGCGCCCACCAGGAACCCGATCGGGATCGGGATCATGAGTGGATGGAGCGGATGGCCGCGGATGGCGGCTCGGCTCGGCATCTGCGAGCGTCAGACCAGCTCCGGCGCCCACTGCGCCGGGAGGTCGAGCGACAGGCCGACCGCGCGACCTCGACGGTTCAGGGTATCCGCGGTGCGAGCGAACTCACGTTCCGCAACCCCGGCCAGCGAGAAGTCCGGACGGATCGGCGTGACGACGCCGGAGGAAGGCCCCAGGGACGGCGAGGTGATCGTGCGCGATAGCCGCACCAGGTAGCCCGCGCGCCGGTGCAACTCCACCAGTTCCTCGCGCGAGTCCGCGATCCGCGCCTCCGTGCGGAGCTCGGCGAAGAGGTCCAGCAGCGTGGCCATGCGCTCTCGAGGGCTGAGCGGCCCTCGATGCTGCGTGGCGGTCCAGGGTGCAGTGGCCATCAGGATGCCCCCACCGGGTCAAGGACGAAGGTGACCAGCATGTCCACCTGGTACGCGCTGATGCGGCCATCGTGGATCTCGACCTTCTGTTCCTTGATCCACGCGCCGCTCACGTTGCGCAGCGTCTCGGTCGCCCGTTGGACGCCGATGTTCACCGCGTCCTCGAACGAGACATCTGACCGCGCAGTGATCTCGGTTACCCGTGCCACTTCGCCCATGGTTCGCTCCTCCCCCGCGCATTGGTCGAGAGAACCTACGGAAGGAGGCGTATCGGAGGCGTGATACGAGCGTGCTGCCTATGACACTGCTATCGCCCGCCCCAACGGTTGCTCGCCCTCTCCTGAACGGCAACAACCCGGCGAGATGGCCCGCTACGTGCGGGTGAACGCTGCGCTGATGCCGTAACCGATACCCCACGAAGTAGCGATGGCGTCCCGGAGGCCCACCCGCGCCAGTTCGCGGCGCAGGCGGGAGACCTGCGTGTGCACGAAGCCGGCGTCCTCCACGTGGCGGTGGCCCCAGACCAGTTGCGCCAGCGCCTCGTTCTCCACGGTCAGCGGAGCATGGTCCGCCAGCACGTACAGCAGGCGGTGCCGGATGGGCGTCATGGGCAGCGGCTCGCCATCCACGATCGCGGAGGTGCGCGTGGCAGTCAGGGTGTGCTCGCCGTTGGAGAGCGTCACCGGCCGCCGCCGCCCCAGGCGGCGCATGAGCGCGGCCAGGCGGTACCGCACTTCCTCGACCTCCACCTCCGCGTCCCACACGTCATCCGCACCGGCGTCGAAGAAGAGCAGTCGGTCCGGGTCGCCTCGTTCGGCCACGCCTACCACCGCGACGCCGTCCAGCGCGGCCCAGGACAGGGCGTCCTGGTGTGCGGCGGCCGTGGCGATCTCAGTGGTCAGGAACAGGTCGATGCTGTGGCCGCCGGGGATGCTGCCCGGGGCGAGCGACCGGCCGGAGGTGGCCTTCCACCCCAGGTCCCGCAGGATCCGCCGCGCCCGGCGCGCCAGCGGACCGCTGCCGGCCACGTAACCGCGAGGCGCATCCAGGTCCAGCGGCCCCTCCGCGAGCGAGGGCTCCTTTGGCGTCATCCAGCACGACTCCTTCTCCGCCTATTACGAGTGTCGGCCTCCTGACGATTCTGGAGAGGGCGGCGGATCAGGGAATCCCCTGCCCGTCTGCGCCATCCTTGCGCGCTGCTGACGACGGCCCAGGCCAAATCCGTCGAAAGCCTGTCTGTTTGCCCTCGTCAGCCACGCCCCTCGGGGCAGCCCGCTGGGCGGCCTCCGGGGCTGCCGAAGGTTGAACGAGAGCGCCAGGGATGGGCGCTCGGAGGGAAGGAACCAGGAATGTTCAGCCGACGCTTGCCCGACCTCCGGGGCATCAAGGCGAGGTTGCCGCACCTCGACGTCTCGGGGATGCGGCGATATGTCGCCAACGTGTTCGCCTCCTCAGAGGAGGCGGAGCCCAGTGGCCTGAGCCCAGCCGGGCAGGGGCCTACCGCTCCGGACGAGCACACCCCGGAAGACGAGGCGCCCTCGGTATCGAGCGGGCGTCGGGGCTTCCGGTTCACGGTCCGCCGCAAATTAATCGCCGTCTCAGCCGTGACGGCCACCCTCACGCTGGCCGCGGCCGGCGTTGCCGTGGTGGCTCAGGGTCAGAGCGAGGACGCCGCCCGCGGCTCCATCGAGGTGGGCGCGGAAGTGGCGCAGATGGCCACGGAACTGCGCCTCCATCAGCGTGAACTGGCCACGGTGCAGGTCACCCTGGTCCAGGAGTTCGACACCCTGGGCCTGCAGGCGCTGGAACTCAACCGCGCCTGGTTCGACGACGTGGTCGGGCAGATCAACCAGAACGTGGAGACCGCGCTCGCACTGCCCATTAGCGAGGCGGACCGCGCCGTGTTCAGCGACATCCAGGCGGAGACGCTGGTTCTGGCGGCCGCGTACGACGAACTGGAAGCCGCCCTCCGCCTGCATGGCGACTCGGACTCCGGCGCGGAGTCCCAGTTGCGCGCCGCGGAGGCGAAGTTCACCACCCTCTTCACCCGCGACGTGGAGGCGGAAGCCGCCGCGACCGAGGCGCTCGCCGGCGCCTCGGACGCCCTCGCCGGTCTCGGGGCGGAGGCTGGTGCGCAGGTGACGTACTCGGCGGGCGAGCTCCAGGCATCCGTGGCCGCGATCGCGGTCCTGCTGGACGCGCGCAGCGCCAGCCTGGCGGAGGCCTCCTACCTCCGCGCCATCGCCCTCCAGCGTGAGTTCGACGCCACGCGCAACGTGGACCTCATGGGCCGCCTGAAGGCGGAGGTGGACACGCTCAAGGGCTACGTGCGGGAGATGGACCTCTCGCCGACCGACAAGGCGCGAGCGCTGGACGCGGCCGACAACTACTCCGGCGCGTTCACGGCCTACGTGAACGTGCAGCAGGACATCGAGGCCGCCCGCGCCGCCTACGACGTGTCCATCGACCGCATTGACGCCCTGAGCGGCGAGGCGGTGGTGGCCGGCCAGGCGATCAAGGCGGACAAGTACCAGGGGCTGCTGGACATCTCCGCGCGCACTCGCACGCTGGTGATTGCCGGCGGCGTGATCGCGGTGCTGCTGGGCGCGGTGTTCACCACCTGGCTGAACCGCACCCTGTCCCCCATCACCAATGTCACCCGCGCGGCCCGCAAGATCGCGCAGGGAGACGTGGCGCAGAACGTCAAGGGCAACACCAACGACGAGATCGGCGACCTGGCCGGCTCCATGCGTGAAATGGTGGCCTACCTCACGGAGATGGCCGCCGTCGCGGACGCCATCGCCGAGGGCGACGTGAGCCGCGAGGTGACGCCTCGCAGCGAGGCGGACGTGCTGGGCAACGCCTTCGTCCGGATGCAGGACTACCTGCGCCGCGACGTGGACGCCGCCCACGCCATTGCCGAGGGCGACCTCACCGTCGAGGTCACCCCGGTGGGCGAGCGCGACGCGCTGGGCCACGCCCTGCGCACCATGGCGGAGTCCATCCGCACCGTGATCTCGGACGCGTCCGGCACGGCCGAATCCCTGGCGTTCGCGAAGGCGGAACTGGTCCGCGTGGCGGAGGAGTCTGCCCGCGCCACCCAGGACGTCTCACGGGCCTCGGAGCAGGTGGCCGCCGGCACCGCGCAGCAGGCGCGGGGCGCGGAAGAGGTCGCCGAGGGGATGCGTGAACTCGCCGCCGCCGTCGCGGAGGTGGAGGGCGGCGCCCACCAGCAGCGCAGCGCCGTGGACGAGGCGTCCTCGCTGGGCCGCGAGGTCATCGAGGGCGCCTCGACCGTGTCGCAGGACGCCCAGTCCGTGAAGGAGGCCGCGGAGGCGGCCGCGGAGGTGGCCCGGGACGGCGCGGAGCGCGTCGGCCGCACCATCGAGCGCATCGCCCGCATCAAGGTGTCCATGGACACCGCCGGGGCCACGGTCACGGAACTGGGCGCCCGCTCCGGTGAGATCGGGAAGATCGTCGCCGTCATCGATGACATCGCCGCGCAGACGAACCTCCTGGCGCTGAACGCCGCCATCGAGGCCGCCCGCGCCGGCGATCAAGGCCGCGGCTTCGCCGTGGTCGCGGACGAGGTCCGCGTGCTGGCCGGCCGCGTGGCCGCCGCCACGAAGGACATCGAGGAACTGATCGGCTTCGTCCAGGCCGGGGTCGGCGCTGCCGGCCAGGCCATGGAGGACGGCGCCCACCAGATGGACCGTGGCATGACCGCCGCCTCCGAGGCGGGCGAGTCGCTGGGCCGCATCATGGAGTCCGTGGAGGACGTGACCGCGCGCATCCGGACCATCTCGGAGCGCGTGGAGGTCCTGCGCGAGAACGGCGACCAGATGTCGGAGCGCCTGGAGCAGGTGAGCAACATCGCCACCCAGAACCAGGCCGCCGCGGCCGCCATGCGTGAGGTCACGCAGACGGTCAACGACTCGGCCGCCTCCATTGCCGCCATCGCGGAGGAGAACTCCGCCTCGGCGGAGGAGACGTCCGCGTCCGTGCAGGAGATGTCCGCCCAGGTGGAGGAGATCTCCGCGTCCACCCAGGAACTCGGTTCCATGGCGGACGCCCTGCGCGCCCTCATCAAGCGGTTCCGCCTCTCCGCGGACGAACCGGCCGTCGAGGCCGGCGACCACGAGGAGCGGCTGGCCGCGTAGCGGGGAACGATCACGCGGAAGGCCGGGACGTCCTGGACGCTCGGCCTTCCGCGGCGTCACCCCTACCGGGCGAGCGGTTCCAACCGAGGATCACGACATGGCAATGGTCTTCCAGTGCGACGTCTGCAAGTTCACCCTGGACCGCCGTGAGGTGTTCGAGGTGGAACTGGCGCTGGGCTCCGTGCTGCTGGGCGAGAACATGGAGACACGCTTCGTCCAGTCCAAGCAGCCGGACGACTACCTGCTCTGCTCCCACTGCGCGACCTACTTCGACCGCTGCGTCCAGGCCATCCGCCATGACCCCGAGCCCGGCCGGACGCCCGCAGGAGGACACTCGTGATCACCTCGCGAGCCTGCGACCTCTGCACCCGGCCCCTCCAGCAGGAGGTGGTGCGGCTCACCATGCGCAAGGGCCAGGTGTCCTTCCTGGTCCAGCAGCGCTGGAAGATCCAGGCCCGCCCCGCCGGCCTGCAGGTGCTCACGATCTGCCACCGCTGCCACGACTACCTGGCCGCGGCCCTGCAACACCTGGCCCAGCGCGCCGGCGTCACCCCGGACCACCTCGCGGCCGGCCCTGGCGACGCATCGAAGACCGCCGCAGCCTGAGACCCACTGCGAGCCGCGCGGCCTCCAGGCGGCGCCCTGCCAGGCCCTGCCATGCTCCGCAGGACCAGGTCGCCTAGGACCCCCTGCCTCACCGAGCCATGCCCGCACGACCAGGTCCCTCACCCCCCGATGCGCGGGAGCGCCCCCAACCCGTTCGTCCTGAGCCTGTCGAAGGGCGGACGGGCCGGTACGCCGCAGTCCTCCCGGCAGCCCGCGGGGCTATGCCCCCATCCCACCCCCCAGAACCCTTCCCCCGCGAGGGGGAAGGGGCCGAAGCAGATGGCCCTCCCCCGATCGCACGCGCAACCGCGCGCGAGGAGACGCGGATCCGCGAACCGCTGGGGAAGCCAGGGCACAGGGTTGTTCCGCGCGCGGAACCCCTCTCTCCCCGTCGGACACCTCTGATCCCCTCCCCCCTCGCGGGGGAGGGTTAGGGAGAGGGGCTCTGCGAGGGGCCCTCACGCCGCCCGGTAGCGCGAGACAGCGGCGCGGCGGTAGAAGTTGCCGCCCAGCCGCTCGAAGCCCTCGAGGTCCGCGCCCAGCAGCGCCTCCGTGGCGCCGATGAACAGCACGCCGCCGGGGCGGAGGGCCGCCTGGAAGCGCCGAAGGAGGGCGCTCTTCACCTCGGTCTGGAAGTAGATCATCACGTTCCGGCAGACGATGAGGTCGAAGTCGCGCTCGAACGTGTCCGCCAGCAGGTTCAGCTGTCGCGCCTTGATGTGTGTATGCACTCGCGTCGTCGCGCGGTACCTGCCGCCGACCGAGACGAAGTAGCGCGCTCGGTCCGCCTCGCTCACGCCGGCCAACTCCGCCGGGCGGTACGGTCCGCACGCCTCCGCGCGCGTCAGCGCCGCGTGATCGAAGTCCGTCGCCAGGATCGAGGCGCCCCGCAGGGCGTCGAGGCGGTCCAGCACGATCGCGAGCGAGATCGGCTCCTGCCCGTGCGAACAGCCGGCGCTCCAGATGCGGGTACGTGACCGGCCCGCGAGCAGCGGTGGCAGCACGTCACGCTCCAGGATGGCCCACTGGGCGGGGTCCCGAAAGAACTCGGTGACGTTGATGGTGAGCATGTCGCGCACGGCCTGGAGGAACGCCTCCTCCGTGCGCGTCCGCTGGAGGAAGACCTCCAGGTCGCCGCCGCAGTGGCGCTCCACAAACGAGGAGAGGCGGCGGCGCATCTGCTGCTGCTTGTAGGCGTGCAGGTCCAGCCCCAGCAACTCCTCCAGCGCATCGCGCACGCGAGGGAACGCGAGGTCGTCCACAGCGAGGCCGTCCATGGGCTACGCCGACCTCGCGATGTTCGAGGGCGTCTCGATCAGCGCGCGGCGCGACTGCCGGACGATTGCGGCGACCATGTCGTCCAGAGGCACCACCTCGTCGGCCAGGTCCGCCTCCACCACCGCACGCGGCATGCCATACACGATCGAGGTGGCCTCGTCCTGCGCGAGCACCGTGCCGCCGGCGCGTCGCACGAGCCGCGCCCCGCGCGCCCCGTCCCGCCCCATGCCTGTGAGGATCACCGCCAGCGGGTTGGAGCGCGGCAGCGCCGCCACGGACTCCAGGGTCACGTTCACGGCCGGGCGCACGCCGTGCTCGGGGGGCGCGTCGGACAGCACCGAGCGCCAATGCGAGTCGAACGTCAGGTGGTGGCCGCCCGGCGCGAGCAGGATGCGGCCCGGCAGCAGCGGCATCCCCGGCTCCGCCTCCGCGCACGGCAGCGGCCCCAGCGAGTCGAAGCGCTGCGCGAGCGAGCGTGTGAAGCCCGGTGGCATGTGCTGCACGATGACCACCGGCAGTCCGAAGTCGGCCGGGAGCGCCGTCACCACTTCCTTGAGCGTCTGCGGGCCACCGGTGGAGGCGCCGATCACGAGCACTCGCCGCCGCCACGCGGCCGCCCGGCCGGCGGTCGTGACGGGCGCCTGGGGGCCCTTCGACCCGCCCTCGTCGGTGCGCTGCACGAGGCGTGGCGCGGGGCGCTGCGGCAGGCGCGCGCGGGCAGCGTGCGTGAGCCGCTCGATGATCCGCGCGGCGCCGTCGCCGGCCAGGGTGGCGAAGGAGGGCTTCTGGATGAAGTCCACGGCGCCGAGTTCCAGCGCCCGGATGGTGGCCTCCGCGCCCTCGGAAGTCAGCGTGCTGACCATCACGACGGGGACGGGATGCTCCTGCATCAGCCGCTGGAGCGTCCCCAGCCCGTCCAGCCTCGGCATCTCCACGTCCAGCGTGATCACGTCCGGACGCTCGCGCTTGATGACCTCGATGGCTTCAATGCCGTCTCCGGCCATGCCGGCGACGGTGACGCCGGCGTCCTCCAGGGCGCGCCGGAGGATGGCGCGCACCGTGGCGGAGTCGTCCACCAGGACGACGCGGAGGGCCTGGTTGCCCGTGGCCGGCTCGGACATCCGGGCTAACCGATGAGCTTCCAGAGCACGGACTGGATGCGGTCCGGGTTGAAGGGCTTCACCACGAAGTCCTTCGCGCCGCTCTTGATCGCTTCCATCACGATCTGCTGCTGGCCCATCGCGGTGACCATGGCCACGCGCGCGCCCGGGTCCAGCGCCACGATCTCGCGGAGGGCCTCCATGCCGTCCTTGTTTGGCATGGTGATGTCCATCAGCACGGCGTCCGGTTTCTTGGACTTGAAGAGTTCCACCGCCTCCACGCCGTCAGACGCCTCGATCACCTCGTGGCCCATGTCACGGATCAGGTTGGCGCTCTTCATGCGCATGAAGGCGGCGTCATCGGCAATCAGGATGGTTGCCATCGCAGGCTCCTCTCAGGCCGCCAGCCGCGTGGCCGGCATGCCCGCTCCGCGTAGCGTCAGTTGCCCCGTGCCGATGTGCAGTCGCACGGTCCGGCCGGTCGCGCCCCCCACGTCCTGGGAGGCGATGGTGAGTCCGTAGTGGGCGCACGCTCTGCGCGCGGCCTCCACGTTCCGCTCGCCGATGTGCAGGCGGTCCGTCTGGCTGGTCAGCATGCTGGAGCCGCCCACCAGGTGGACCTCCAGGTTGCCCGTCTCCGCTCCCAGCGCAGCCATCCGCTCCAGCACCAGCGGCACGGCGATGTCCACGAACTTCGCGGGCGCCAGGTCCGTGGGCCGGCCCAGGCCGGAGTCCGGCAGCACCGTGTGCGCCATCCCCCCGACCCGCTGTGCCCGGTCGTACGCGATGAACGCCACGCAGGAACCGAGGCCCAGGCAGGCCAGCACCGCGCTGGGGTCGGCCGTCACGGCCCACTCGCCCAGGCTGAGCGTGGTCTCTTGTGGTGTCATCTACGCCGCCTTTGCCGCCACCAGGACGTCCAGCAGCGCGTCCGTGGGCATCACCAGGAACACGCCGTTCACGTCGTGCCCCTTCGCCCGGAAGGTCGCCTCCGCCAGGTAGGTCTCGTCGCGGTCCAGCAGCACGTCCGCGGAGACCACGTCGAACAGGGCGCCCGCCATGTCCGTCATCACCTCTGGCGGCGAGGGCTGCAGCGACAACCCCGTGGCGTCCGAGATGGCGTTGAGGAAGAACGCGCCGATGATGTTGCCCATCTCGCCCAGCGCGGATCGCCCCATCTCGGAGACGCTCACGGTGGTGCCGGGCGTGTCTCCCATCAGCAGGTCGATGAACGCGCAGGCGATGGCCGGCTCGTACATGAGCATCAGGTGGCCGTCCGCGCTGCCGGAGACGCTAAGGTAGATCCCCACCACCTCCATCTCCGGGCCGCCGAAGAGGCTGGAGATGTCCGTGACGGGGATGCGGGTCAGCGTCAGTTCGGCGACCTCGATCTCCGCGCCGATCATCTCCGCCAGGCCGGACATCGCGTTCTCGGTCCCCAGGCGGACCAGGCGCCCCCACTCGGTGCTCGTAGCGTCCGTCATGATGCGATCCTTTCGAACGCGAGGCCGCCGGCCTGAGCCGAGTGCTCGCCCTGACCTCTCGCGAAGGCGCCGCTGCCCCCCGTCACGCGCAACGCCTTGATCAGCGTCGGCACGTCGAGGATTAGCGCCACCTGTCCGTCCCCCAGGATGCTGGCCCCGGCCACGCCTCGCGTGCCGCCGAGGAAGCCACTGAGCGACTTCACAACGATCTCCTGGTGGTGGATGAGCCGGTCGACAGCCAGCGCCACCGGCGTGTCCGTCTCCGCCTTCGAGGCGCGGACGACCACCACGTACGGGTTGCTGGCGGACTCGTGGGAACGGCCCAACCGCAACACTTCGTCCAGTCGCGCGAGCGGCATCACCGTCTCCGAGGTACGGAGCACCGGCTTGCCGTTCACTGTGTGGATCTGGTCGGCCTCGGCGCGCAGGGTCTCCTGCACGTAGGAGATCGGCACGGCGTAGGTGGTGGGGCCGCACGCGACCAGCAGGCCCTGGAACGTGGCCAGCGTCAGCGGCAGGCGCAGCCGGAACGTGGTGCCCTGGCCCGCGGCCGTCTCCACCTCGATGCGCCCGCCCAAGGCTTCGATGTCGCGCCGGACGATGTCCATGCCCACGCCGCGCCCGGAGACTTCGGTGGTCTTCGCCGCGGTGGACAGGCCGGCCTCGAAGATGAGGTCCACGGCCTCCATGTCCGTCAGGCGCTCCGCCTTCTCCTCCGACATCAGGCCGCGCTCCACGGCCTTCGCGCGCAGGCGGTCGGCATCGATGCCGCGCCCGTCGTCCGCGAGGGCGACGACGATCTGCCCCTGCTCGTGACGCGCCGTCAGGCGCAGGATGGACTGCTCCGGCTTGCCGGCAGCCGCGCGGACCTCCGGCGGCTCAATACCGTGGTCGCAGGCGTTGCGGATCAGGTGGACCAGCGGGTCCTTGATGCG
>CAYTRA010000009.1:0-23135 GCA_964439675.1 uncultured Dehalococcoidaceae bacterium | reverse complement strand
AGCGCGGCCCCGCGTAGACGTGGGTCTCGCGCCAGACTCGCTCGTCGGTGCGGGTGGCACGCACGCGGATGCCGACCAACGGACTGGGCGCCATGCCGGGCATGGCGAAGCCCAGGGCGATGAACAGCAAGCCCTCCAGGCTCAGGATCAGGATCGCGACGTCGGCCTCGGTCACTCCGCGCGCACCAGCCGCCAGCGCACCACGCCGTCGCTGTCCTCGTCCGGCTCGCGCACGACTTCGCGGCGTTCCTCGAGCAGGTCGAGGTGGCCGAGGACCTCGGTCATCGCCTGGCCCAGGCGCGCGTCCGGCAGGCGCGGGAAGATCGCTTTCACCACCTCGAACGCCGTCCGCGCCCCGTTTCCTGCGAGGGCGCTTCGCACCTTTGCTCCGCGCCGCGCGTGGTGCGTCTCGAACCGGTCGAGGTAGATCGCGGGCTCGTCGATGACCTCGCCGTGCCCCGGGTAGACGCGCGTCACGCGCAGCGCGCGGATAGCGGCCACGGACCGGAGGAACGCGGGCAGCGAGGGCCAGCGTGGCCCATCGGCATCGCCCTGAACGGCGCCGGGGAAGTGCAGGCCCGGCGTGGGGATGGTCGTCGGCAGCACGGTGTCGCCAGAGAACAGCTCGCGCGTCTCCTCGATGAAAGCCACGAGGTTTCCCGGCGTGTGTCCCGGCGCGGGCATCAGCCGCAGCGTGCGCCCGTCCGCCAACCGGAACGTCTCGCGGTCCTCGGCAGCGACGAGGGCGCCCGCGGGGCAGGGCTCCCAGCGCAGCGCGCGCACGCCTCGCAGCACTCGGAAGCCCTCGATGAGCGCGCCGGGCGCACCGTGTCGTCGCAGTTCCGCGAACCGAGGTTCGCGCTGCGCCTCCACGCTCTCGCGCCCGGCCACCAGCGAGGGGATGCCCGCGCGCCCGCACACCACCGAGGCGCCGAGGCCAGCCCACTGAGCAGCAAACGCCGCATGGTCGATGTGCTCGTGCGTCACCACCACCGCGCGCACGTCCTCCGGCGCGAAGCCAAGCGCTCCCGCCTGCGTCTCCAGCGCACCCCACGTCGAGCCGCCCTCGGGCAGGTCGTAGTCGATCCCCGCGTCCACCAGCAGCACTCCCCCGCCCTCGGAAGCATCGAGGCGGAGCGCCCACAGGTTGTTGTCACCAAGGACGATGGGGGTGAGGTGTGTCACGAGGTCAGGGTAGGGCTAGAACAGCCCGAAGCCGACATCGATGAGAAGGTGCGTCCCCTGCCCGTTCCATTCGCCGAGGTGCGTGGCACTCTGCCAGCGCGGCGACGTGGGGCCGACGAACCGTGCGATCTCCTCAAGCGTCCGGCCGACCTCGAAGATCGTGACGCTCGGGCCGGACTGAACGGCCAGGCGTCGGCCGTCGGGTGCGAGCTGGGCGGAGTGGCCCGGCACGCAGGCTGGCTCCGATAGGGCCGGATGATCGAGCGTGACGCCGCTGCACGCCCCTTCGTCGTATCGCAGGTAAGCGATACCGCCCTCGAATCCTACCGGTCGAGGGATGCCCTCCCAGTCGCCCAGTGGCGTTCCGTCCTCCAGCGAGTAGGTGTGGCTTGCTGCGTCTGACTGACCGAGGCGTTCGGTCACGATCAACATGCCCTCGGCCACGCTGACGCCCGCGTCCGCAAGCGCGGGAGCGATGCGACGGACGACGGTATCGGTGGCCAGGTCCAGCACCACTGCCCATCCGTCGCGCATCGCAACGTGCGCCTCATCCCCAACCCACGCCTGGTCACCGAAGCCCCACGGGTTCGGCTTGAGTGGGATGTGCCGGCCGGACGCAACGTCCAGGGCGAACGCCCCTGTCTCGCCACCCTCGCCGTCCCGCCAACCAATGTCGAAGTCCCCGTATGTGAGGTAGCGACTCGACGGGGACCAGAGGAGTCGCGGCCCGCCGTCGCACTGGCAGAAGCCAACCTCCTCCGCTGTAGCCATGACCTCCCCGGTCTCGACGTCGGTAACGACCAGCGTCGCGCCCGGCTCTTCGTATTCCGTGAAGCGCGCGATGTATCGGCCGTCTGGTGAGAGGGTCGCGAGGTGCTGGACGACCGTGTCCTCGAAGAGGGTTTCCTCGCCATCTACGAGGATTGCCGGGGCGACAGGCCCCGCCTCCTGCCGTCGGAAGTAGGTTCGCGCCCCCGAGACGTGTTCCTCCACACCCCAGACGCCGCTGATCTCCTCGACCACGTTGCCCTCGAGGTCGTAGCGGCGAGACACCATCGAGTCGCGCTCGGCCACCCAGACATGCGTCCCGTCCGGCGTGAAGCGCGGGTAGAACAGTCGGACGATGTACCACTCGTCCTCGTTATCGAGCGGAGGCAGCAGAGGCGTGAACTCGCCCGTGGCGAGGTCAAAGACCACGACCTGCTGGTGCTCGTCCGGCGCAGGCGTCGGGGTCGGCGTCGGGACGGGCGTAATGATGCGCGCTCCCGGATGCGGCGTCATCGTCGCCCGTGCACTCGCCGAGGGCGTGCCCGTCGGCGTCGCGTCGCCCTCGGTGGTGTCGCAGGCGGCGAGGGCTGTCGCGAGCGCGAGGAGCGCCGTGAGGGCGGCGCGGGTTACGGGCCGCCGCCCCAGACCCAGACGATGTAGCGGCTGTCGCTGCTCCACTCCGGCAGTCCTCCGAACCCGGGCTGGTCGACTTCGCGCTGGTCGCCGGTGGTGACGTCCAGGATGCGCAGCGGGGCGCCCTCCTGGACGGGGAGCAGCGCCAGGTAGCGGCCGTCCGGCGCCCAGCGGGCGCCTGACACGTCGCATGGTAGTTGGGCCTCGTAGGCGGGGTGCTTGATGTCCAGGCCGGTGCACGCGAGTTCCGTGCGCGTGATCACGGCCGTGGCCATGCCGTCCGGCGTCAGCACCACGTCGCCCTCGCCGTCCAGCACGACCAGGCGCTCACCGCTGGCCGGGTCGAAGACCAGCGTCTGGTGCTCCTCGCGGCCGGTCTGCGTCCGCACCACTACGAGCGAGTTCTCGATGGCCGCGCGCACCGAGGCGTCCTCGACCCGCACGAGTTCGCGCGTGGTCTCGTCGGCCGCGGGGGCGGTGAGGCGCACCCGGTTCTCCGGCCCCACGGTCAGCAGCCACTCGACCCCGTCGATGCTCACCCACGACCGAGGCGCGAGCGTCGCGCCGTCGATGAGCGTCTCGTCTTCGCCCTCGAGGCTGACGACGGCGACGCCGTGTTCGACCACGCCAGCGGTGCTCCCGGGGCGCTGGAACGCGAGGTACGCGCCGGACGGCGACCATGTAGAGTGCTGCGGCACGTCGCACTGGCAGCGACCGATGCCCGTCGCCACCGTCTGGACGTCGCCAGTCTCGACATCGAGCACCTTGAGGTCGCCCACGCCCTCGCCGACGCTCCAGTCGATCCAGGCGAAGCGCATGCCGTCCGGTGAGAAGGTCATGCGAGGCTGCCCCCCGGCCGTCTGGACCTCGCGCACCGTGAGTCCCTCGCGCTCGACGACCACGGTGGCGGCGGTGCGAAAGTCCTCGCCGCCCACGAGGTAGGCGCGGCTGCGACCGTCCTGCGACTCCACGGGCGACCAGCCCGGCACCGTCTCCGTGACCGAACCGTCGAGGGCGTATCGAGATGCCTCGTCGGGTTCGGTGCTGATCCACATGGCCGTGCCGCCGGTGGTGAGGTGGGGCCGGTGCGCGTCGACGATGAGCCACGGACCAGTCGAGAGCGTCGCCGCCTCGCCTGTCTCCACATCGACGGCGACTGCGCCGAACTGGCCCGTGCCGCTGCCCGGCGTCGACGTGCGCGTTGGAGATGGCGAGGGCGACGCAGAGGCGGAGGGCGACGCGCTCACGGTGGGCGAGGGCTGCGGCGTGACCGAGGCCGTCTCGTTCGCCGTCGGGGTCACGCCAGGCTGCGTGGCGGTGCCGTCTCCCGGTTGGCCCTCGCAGGCCACGAGGGCGAACGCGACCGCGGCGAGTATCGCGATGGAGAAGCGCGCGAATCTGCGCGACGGGCGAAGCGTCGTGTTGTCCCGCATGTATCTACCGTAGGGTGTCGGGAACCCGATCGGGTTACACGGACGTAGCAGTTGCCTGTCTCGCGACCGGGATCGCCCTGCTACTGCTCCCGTTACTGGCGAGAGAGTTCCGTCACCACGGAGGCGAAGAGCGACTCACAGGCCACCTCGCGGCCGTCGATCGGCAGGGCCGCGATCACGCGGTTGATGATCGCCACCACCGGCACGCGCACGCCTCGTTGCTCGTTCAGGATGCGCCAGGTCTGCTCCGCGAAGCGCCCGAGCGCCGCACGGTCGTCGGTGCACTCGCCATCGAGGAAGGCCAGCGCCCCCGCGACCTCGCGCGGATCTTCGCCCGATGCAGCAGCCAGGTCCGCCTCGAACGAGGTCGGCTCCGCGTCTGGCGGCGGAGCGGCCGTCCGGGTCCCGGTGGGCGTCGCCTCCGGGCTCGCCGTGCCCTCGACGGTCGGGGACGCACCCACGTCCGAGGTCGGCTCGGCCCTCGGTGTCGCGGTCGAGATCCCGGAGCGGGCGGGCTGCTCGTCCCCGCCGCAGGCGAGCGCCAGCGGCAGCGCCACCAGCGCGAGAACCAACATCCGAGGGCGAACCAAGCGCATCACGCGCGGAGCATACCGGCGGCGATGGCCCTCGTGCGCCTCGGATGGTGGGGTTGGCTACTGGATCACGATGTGCCCGTACAGCGTCGCCATGCGGCGATTGCACTGGGGGCAGTAGAGGGCTACGGCGTGTTCCGTCTGCTCCTCGCGCGGTTCAACGTCCTCGGCACAGGCATTGCAGTAACGCCGGTCGGCCATGAAGCACCTCCTCGGCTCGATGCACGACTGTGATCGAGGGTAGGGGGTAGTTCAAGCCGGAAATGTCAGGCGTTGTGCGACTCGGGCGGCGTCGTCCGCCTGGCCGGATCGACCGGGCTCATCAGACCCACCGCTACGCCGGAAGGATCCAGGACGATGGCGTACCGAGCGCCCCAGAAGGCATCGAACGGCTCGCGGACGCCTCGATGCCCGACGGCGATCACGCGCTCGTACAACGCGTCCACCCCCTCCCGCGAGGCGACTCGGAAGCCGATGAGCGCGCCGGACGGCACGTCCGGTCCGCCCCACTCCTCCGCGAACGAGCGGTGGTCGATGTCGAGGTGGAGCGATGCGTCCTCCTGGGCGCCCTCGGGCATGACGGCGTTCCGGTGCCGCCCATCCCAGCGGGGATCGACGTCGGGGATCTCCACCCCCAGCAGACGGTAGAACTCGACGCTGGCGGTCACGTCCGCCGTCACGAGGTTGACCTGGTCCAGGCGGATGGCGAGGGGGTTGTCGGTGGTCATCCCAACTGCGCTCCCGCGCGCTGCATGAGGTAGTTCCGCAGCAGCGTGAGCGCCTGGAGGACGGCGCGGCGCTTGGCCGCCTCACGGCCCTGGTAGTAGCGGCTGTGGCTGTAGAGCACGTCCTCGCCGTCGTAGAGGGCGATGTGCATCGTGCCGGGGGGTTGGCCCTCGAGTTCCGTGCCACCAGCGATGCCGGTGATGGCCAGCCCGAGGTCGGCGCGCAGGCGTTCGCGCGTGGCCTTCGCCATCGCCTCGGCCGTCTCGCGTGAGATCACGCCGTGCATTGTGGGGACCTCCGCGGGGACGCCGTTGGCGATCTTCGCCTCGGTCGCGTACGTGACCAGCGAGCCCTTGAAGTAGTCGCTCGCGCCGTCGATGTCGGTGATCGCGCTGGCGATGGCGCCGCCGGTGGCGCTCTCCATCAGCGCCAGCGTCAGCCCCTGCTCTCGCAGCATCCCGCCCACCGAGGCGGACAGCGTCTCGTCGTCCTGCCCCCAGACGTACGGCCCGAGGATCTCGCGCGCCTTCGCCTCCAGCGGCCGGATCATGACCCAGGCCTCCTCGCGCGTGGTCGCCTTCGCGCTGATGCGCGCGTGCACGCCATCCGCGCGGTGGTAGATGCCGATGGAGGGGTTCGTGGACTTCAGCAGCGGCGACAGCATCTCGTCGACGGTGCTCTCACCGAGGCCGGTCGTCTTCAGGGTACGCGAGACGAGGATCGCGTCCGCGCGGCGCTCCAGTTCGGGCACCACCTCGTGCTCCCACATGCGGTTCATCTCCGCCGGGGGGCCGGGCATCACCACGATCACCTTGCCGTCACGCTCCACCCACCACCCGGGCGCCGTACCTCGAGGGTTGGCGAGCGCGCGGGAGGAGGGGATGAGCATGGCCTGCTTGATGTTGCGCTCCGGCATGGCGTAGCCCGGCCGCGTCATCCGCGCGCGCAGGATCTGCTCCTGCTCCGCGTCCACCTCGAGGGTTTCGCCCAGCACCTCGGCGATGGTCTCGCGGGTGATGTCGTCCTCGGTGGGGCCGAGGCCGCCGGTGATGAAGGTGTAGTCGGAACGCTCCCAGGCGCGGCCAATGACCTCGCGCATGCGGCCGGGGTTGTCCCCCACCTGGCTCACGTAGAGCAGGTCGATGCCGAACTGGGGGAGATGTCCGGCGATGAACGCGGCGTTCGTATCCGTGATCTCGCCCAGCATGATCTCCGTGCCGACCGACACCACCTCCGCGCGCATTGCCCTGCCTCCTGCCGTTCTCCCGGGCGACGGAAGTCTACTCCACCTCCGTCGACGCTCCGAAGGACATTCGTGACGCCTGTGAACGTCGAATGCCCACCTCAGGCTGCGCGTTGGCTCCCTCCCCCCTGGCGGGGGAGGGCTGGGGAGAGGGGGGTTCCGGTACGCCGCGATGTCTCGCGGTTGGCCCGCCCTGCGCGGGGCGGCGACAATGGGGCGCAGTCACCCGCTCGCACCCGAGGGAGCACCGCCATGGCCGACCAGGTCTCCGAACTCTTCGACCCCACGCAGTGGGAGGCCGTCCCCGGGTTCGCGTTCCAGGACATCACGTACCACTGGACGCCCGACCGCAAAGTGGTGCGCGTCGCCTTCGACCGGCCCGAGGTGCGCAACGCCTTCCGCCCGGGCACGGTCGACGAGTTGTACACGGCGCTTGACCACGCGCGGATGACCAGCAGCGTGGGGTGCGTCCTGATCACCGGGAACGGGCCGTCTCCGAAGGATGGCGGCTGGGCCTTCTGCTCTGGCGGCGACCAGCGCATCCGCGGCCGCGACGGCTACCAGTACGAGGCCGCCGAGGGCGAGGTGGACCCGGCAAAACTGGGCCGCCTGCACATCCTGGAGGTACAGCGCCTCATCCGGTTCATGCCCAAGGTGGTCATCGCGGTCGTGCCGGGCTGGGCCGCCGGCGGCGGGCACTCGTTGCACGTGGTCTGCGACATGACCATCGCCAGCGAGGAACACGCGCGCTTCAAGCAGACCGACCCGGACGTGGGCTCCTTTGACAGCGGCTACGGCTCCGCGCTCCTGGCGAGGCAGGTGGGGCAGAAGCGGGCGCGGGAGATCTTCTTCCTGGGCCTGGAGTACACGGCGCAGGAAGCCTTCGAGATGGGCGCCATCAACCGAGTGGTCCCCCACGCCGACCTCGAGAAGGTGGCGCTGGAGTGGGCGCGCATCATCAACGGCAAGAGCCCCACGGCCATGCGCATGCTGAAGTACGGCTTCAACCTGCCGGACGACGGCCTGGTGGGCCAGCAACTCTTCGCCGGCGAGGCCACCCGCCTCGCCTACGGCACGGACGAAGCCGTCGAGGGCCGCGACGCCTTCCTTGAGAAGCGCTCACCGGACTATGGACGCTTCCCCTGGCACTTCTAGGCCGCACCAACTATCGAGGGAACCGGTGAGCCGCTGGCATCGTCTCGGTGACATGACCCCTCGCTGGCTCGTCGTGCTCCTGCTCGCGCTCTCGGCCCTGGTGGCTGCGTGTGACGGCGGCAACGACGGCGAGGACGCCACCACCTCTCCCCCGCCGACCCTCGAGGCGTCACCGACCGCGACGCCCACCTCGACCGCCCCCACTTCGACGCCAACTGCGAGCGTCGAGGCGCCTCGCGAGCCACGGCACCCCGCGCCGACGCTCGTCGACCCCGGCGCCCTGCCGGAAGGTGCGAGCCTGTTCGTCTGGACGGGCTGCACCAGGTGCGACGCGCCCTCGGACGCGCTGCTCCGCCTCGATGCCGGTGCCAGCGAGCCGGTCACCGTCTGGGAGGAGACCGGTGGCCCCTATATGGCGCACGCGGTGGTCGACGGCGCCGACCTCTACCTCTTCGAATGCACCGTCGGGTACTGCGGCAACGTTGGCGGCAGCGAGGACGAGCCCACGACGCTCACCCTGCTCCGCTCCACCGATCGTGGCGAGACATTCGAGTCGCTCGGCCAGCGGGAGGATCTCGTGTGGGACCTCGATGGCTGGGGCATCGAGCCGGAGCAGCCCACACCCACCGTCCGCGAGGGCGAGCGCGACGGGCATTTCCTCGTCGGTGACGTGCTCCTCGACGTCCGCGCACTGGACGATCGAGGCGGCTCGCCTGACGACGGACCGGGCTACGGGATGGGCCAGCCGGTTGTGAGCGCGTCCGGCCTCATGGCGACTCGTTGGGTCGCCCGCGACGCGGAGAACAACGCGCCGCTGTCCTACCTCACGGTCTTCCGGCCGGACGGCGTCCCGCTCGCCACCTACGCGATGGACGTCACCGCCACCGCCTGGCTGGACGAGTCTCGCCTGGTCGTCACCATCCCCGTCCCCGAGCAGCCCTCGGACGACCGCATCCCCGTGATCCTCGATATCTTCGCGGGCACGCTAGCGCCACTCGCCCAGTTCGAGGCGATCCCTGGGCGAAACACCGTTGCTGGGGTGATCGGGGGGTAGTCCTCGATCGCTGGGGCCCCCTAGGGGCTTCGACTACTCGTGCTGTTCGATCTGCGCGAGGTACTGGTGGATCCAGGTCGCGGCGCGCTTGCCGTCCGCGATCGCCGTCACCACCAGGTCCGCGCCGTTCACCACGTCGCCGCCGGCAAAGATGTAGGGCACGTTCGTCTGGCCTGTGCGCGGGTCCACCTTCACCAGGCCCCAGCGGTCCGTGTCGAAGGGGGCCTCCTCCGCGAACTCCGTGTCCGCGTTGTAGCCCACCGCGATCACCACGGCGGTGGCCGGCACCGAGTACTCCGAGCCCTCGATCTGCACCGGGCGACGGCGCCCGCTCTCGTCTGGCTCGCCGAGCTCCATCTTCACCATGTCCACCGACTGCACCTTGCCCTCGGCGTCGCCGACGAAGCGCAGCGGCGTGGTGAGGTACGCGAACTCCACGCCCTCCTCGCGGGCGTGGACGCGCTCCTCCGCGCGGCCCAGCATCTCCTTCTCCGTGCGCCGGTAGACGCACGTCACGCGCTCCGCGCCCAGGCGGATCGCCGTGCGCACGCAGTCCATCGAGGTGTCGCCACCACCGACGACGACCACGTCCGTGCCGACGTATGGCCGCTCGCGCTGATCCTCCGGCAGTTCCTCCGGGCGCAGGTTGCCGCGCACCAGGAAGTCCGTGGCCTGGTACACGTTCGCCAGGTCCTCGCCCTCCGCGCGCAACGCGTTTCCTACCCCGGCGCCGGTGCCGATAAACACCACGTCGAAGCCGTCACGCTCGTGCAGTTCGGTCAGCGAGACGTCGCGGCCGATGCGGGTGTTGTTGACGAACTTGATGCCCATCTCGCGGAGCGAGGCGAGCTTTTCTTCGAGGATCTGCTTGCTCATCTTGAAGGACGGGATGCCGTAGCGAAGGACTCCGCCCGGCTCCGGCCACATGTCGTACACGGAGCACTGGTGGCCGCGCGCCTGGAGTTCCTCGGCGACCGTCAGGCCGGCCGGCCCGCTGCCGATGATGGCCACCGAGCGCCCGGTGGAGGCCACCTGCAGGCGCACCGGGAACTTGCCGATGTTCCGCCGTTCCGAGTCCGTGATGAACGACTCCAACCGGCCGATGGCTACCGGCGGATGCGCGGAGCCGTCCGGCCGGATCGCGAACCCGACCACGCAGGCGCCCTCGCAGAGGGACTCCTGCGGGCAAAGGCGGCCGCACATCTCGGGCAGCGTGGAGGTGTTGCGGAATACGTCCGCCGCGCCCTGCACGTCGCCGTCTTCCAGCAACTTCAGGGCGGCGGGGATGTCGTTGTGGACGGGGCAGGCCTGCATGCAGGGCGCGGACGGGCAGTCGATGCACCGCGCGGCCTCCACGATGGCCGCATCCATGTCCATGCGGAGGTAGGTCTCGTCGAAGTTCTGGACGCGATCAGCCGGCTTCTGCTTCGGCACCGGCTGGCGCGGAATGCTGAGCCGATCGCGGATAACGTCAGTCTGTTCGTTGGTGGTCATCGCGTGCGCCCCCCGCGCGGATAACTCAAGCCCGGGTGTGGTCCCCATCCCACGCTCGAAGCGTAGCAGAGAACCGCCTCACCGCCGGTCGCGAAACGGTTGCGATGGCGCGGCCGGCAGTGGCTCGGCCTCTCGCGGCGCCTCTAGGCCCCGAGGGCGCTCCGGAGCGCCTGCACGCCCGCTTCCGCTTGCGCGAGACGGCTGCGGATGTGGCCCGCCACGTCACGCGCCTCTCCCCCCGCGTCCGCGAGGGCGCCCGTGAGCGCGGCGCTCAGAGCGTCGCCCGCCTCCTCGATCGCACGTGCGGTCTCCTCGCCGGCCTCGGCCAGGTGTTCGCGCAGCGGCAGTAGGCGCATCGAGAGCGCGGCATGCATCGCCTCGCCTCGACGGCGACGCAGCGAGGTGGCGTCCAGGCCCTCGGTGAGGCCGCGGCGCGTGGCGTCCAGGAGGTGCGTGACCTCCGCGTCCAGCGCGGCGAAGTGGGAGAGTTCGTGCTTGAAGGTCCAGCCCGCGCGCTCCATGTTGCGGTAGGCGCGTGTCTCCGGCAGCGTGGAGGCCACCTCGATGGCCGCGGTGCGCACCTCGCGCCACTGCTGCGCGAGGCCGGCGGCGCTCAGGTCGCCTGGGTTGTCGGTACTGACCCGGGTATCGGCCATCTCGGTACGATCCCCTTCCCACGTTCGGTAGCGCTCGGGCGCGGGACGCATCACAGGGAGGTGTCCGCTGGCCTTCCGCACCATTGCCTTCAACGTGCTCCAGTGTACGGGCTTCCCCGGCGATGCTCCGCCCGAACTCGTGACTCCCGAGGCGTTCGCGAGGGCCCTCGATGCGTACGCGCCGGACGTGGTCACGCTGGCGGAGTGCCCGGAGCGGGAGACGGTGCTGGACATTGCCGCCCGGCTGGGGATGGCGTGCGTGGTCTTCCCGAGCCCGGAGCGCTGGCCGGGTGCGCTCCTCACGAAACGCCGCCTGCTCGCCGCGGAGAACTGTCCTCACCCCGCGGGCGTGCGGCCACCGGAGGAGTTCACCCGCCACTGGGGCCGCGTGGTGCTGGAGGGCGACGAGGGCGAAGCGATCGCCCTGCACTCTGTGCACCTGCACCCCTCGGACGCCGCGGTCCGGGAGCGCGAGGTGCTGGCGGTGCTGGAGGCGGTGCGCGCGGACGAACGCGAGGGCGCTCGCGTGGTGGTGCAGGGCGACTTCAACCACCGCCCGGACATGCCGGAGTACGAGTGGTGGTGGAACGCCGGCCTCTACGACACCTTCGAGCCCGAAGACCCCGGCGACGGCTACACCTACCGCGCCGACATCCCCATGGCCCGCCTCGACTACGTGTGGGTAGACCGCACCCTGGCCCCCCGGGTCGTCCGAGGCCGCCCGCTCGCAGAGCCCCCCTTCATCCCCACCGAGGCACAGCCGTGGTCGCTCTCCGACCACATCCCCCAGCTCGCCGTCATCGAACCCCACCCCGTCGAGGGCCGGCCGAGGCCACGGCCGTAGCCGGGGCGCCCCGCCCCGGGCGAAGCGAACTCGGGCCCACGGAGTCACTCCCACCCTCACCCTGAGCCTGTCGAAGGGGGAGCCCCCGGGCGACAGTCGTCCCGCAGCGTCACGGGAACGCCTCGATGCTCGTCCGTCGCCCGGGAGGCCGAGGTACCCCGATCGTCCAGCCGCACGCACGCTACGCCACGACGCTTCGCGAAGTACGAGTCGAGCGAGACGTTGATCTGCGGCGGCGAAGCGCGCCGCCTTTGCGGGGGCAAAGCCCTGATGGGGCCGGGCGCCAGCCCGGCTACGGCGCCACGAGTGACCTCGAACTCCCATTCTCCGAGGGCAGCCTCCCCTCGGACAGCGAGACGCCCCGGCGTCTCCGCTCGGGGCGTCCCAGGGGCCACGGCGCCTCGCGGCCCTGCTGTCGGTCCGGCGAGGCTAGCGGGTCACAGCCACCGGAGTGGAGGCGAAGCCGCCAGTGAACTCGCTCTCGAAGGCGGCGTTCACGAACTCCGGAGCGCCCACCACGTACACCACGAACTCACCGTCCACGGTCGCGGCCACGGAGATCAGGTCTTCCGCCTGCGCCGCGGCCAGCAGGTCCGCGACGCTCGTGCCGTTGAAGACCACCAGGGACACGCCGCTGGCGGCGATCTCACCCTCGAAGGCGCCCTCCGTCTGCACGACGTTGACCGTCTGCAGCACCGGGAAGCCCAGCAGGCCGCTCAGCGCGCCGGTGAGGTCCAGGTTGCCGTTCGTCGTGTCCACCACACCGGTGTCGGTGTCCGGACCATCGAACGTGGTGTTGCCGTTCGCCTCTTCGTGGGCGACGACCCACAGGGTCTCGCCGTCCTCGATCGCGCGGTCGAGGTCGATTGCGACGTCCGAGTGCGTCCCGGCGGTCAGCAGCGTGGACGCGCCAATGGCGGCGGCGGGCTCCGTCGCCGTGCCTTCGCGGATCACCACGTAGCCGGGCTCGTCCAGGGTCACGGAGCCCACGGTGTAGGTGGTCGCGCCCTCCTCGAACGTGGCTTCCGCGTCCACGTCCAGGGAGGCTGCCTGCAGCACGCCCGGCACCGCGAGGGCGGCCGCAGCCGCCAGGGCGCCCGCGACGCCGAGGACGCGCCGCCGAGTGCGGCCGGAGGTGCGGGTCCGGTGGTGATGCGCGGTTGCTTCGTCCGTGAGTTCAGGGTGTGTCATGCGTGCTCCTTCTGAGCCTAATGGGGGCCGGTTCATGCGCGGTGAGCGCGGGCGGTTCACTTGATGGAAACGAGAGGGGAAGAACGACCGTGTGGGCTGCGGCCTTGCATGTTCGTATCAATCGCACCCGTGTATTCCGCATGCGGGCCTGGCATCCTCGCCCTCGATGGGTGCGGGCACGAACAAGGCCCCCGGCGCGCCGGGGGCCTTGCGAAGGTCGCGACCTTCAGTGCGTCCGTCGTGACGGACTAGGCACGCCGCCCAACGGCCGCGCGCGCGGCCAGGGCGCCGCCCGCTGCCACAACGCCAACGCCGAGGGCAATGGCGAGGCCGGCGCCGGAGCCGGACTCGTCCACCAGGCCGGCGTTACCGGTGGCGCCAGGCGAAGGCGCCGTGCTCGTCGGCGTCGCCTGCTGGACGTGCTGAACGGAACTGTCTGCGGGCAAGGTGTCCGCCGCGGCGGCGATTCCCGGAATGGCGGCGATTCCGGCCACCGCCATCAGAGAGATCACCCCTCGGCGAATGCGGGTCTTCGACATGTCTATACCTGTCCTCCGTCTGTGGTGCGTGTTCCGAAGCCCCTTCGTTGGCTGGACCGGGACACCGTTGACCCCGCTATCCGCACACCGGTCCATCACCTGCGACAGAGCCTCAATGACGACGTTAGAAGCCTCCCCTCCGTCCCAGCAAAGACGAAAAAGTCTCGAATCTACGTGCTGGAATGGAGGATCGAACGGCTTCTGGGGGATGGGAATAGAACTGATACGGCAGCCTGCGTCGATTGGCTCGGAGCGCCCCGAGCGGGCACTTCCAGGCGTCGCGAAACCTCGAGGTTGATGGCCCGGCGGAGGGTGGCGTTCGGCGGCTATCCGTTCTGCTATGTTGCGCCGACCATCCACACCTCAGGGGGAGGCCACGTGCAGCAGCGAGCCGAGAGTGCGGCGGTCCAGGCGATCCACGAGACCGCCGAACGCGTCCGCCAGAACGTGGAGCGCGTCATCATCGGGGCGCACGAGACCGTCACCCTCGTGCTGGTCGCACTCCTGGCTAACGGCCATGTCCTGCTGGAGGACGTACCGGGCACCGGCAAGACCACGCTGGCCCGCGCCTTCGCGAAGTCCATTGGCGGCACCTTCCGGCGTATCCAGTTCACGCCGGACCTGATGCCCACGGACGTGGTCGGCCTCAACTTCTATTCCCAGCGCACCGGCGAGTTCGAGTACCGCCCGGGCCCCATCCACGCCAACGTGGTGCTGGCGGACGAGATCAACCGCGCTACCCCTCGCACGCAGTCGTCGCTGCTGGAGGCCATGGAGGAGCGCACCTCCACCGTCGATGGCGAGACGCGCCCGCTGCCGCGCCCGTTCGTGGTGCTGGCCACGCAGAACCCCGTGGAACTGGAGGGCACGTTCCCGCTTCCGGAGGCCCAGTTGGACCGCTTCCTGCTGCGCCTGAAGGTCGGATACCCCTCGGCGGAGCGGGAGGCGGAGATCGTCCGCCGCTTCGAGCGCGAGTCGCCCATGGAGTCGCTGGAGGCGGTGGTGCAGGCGGAGGAGATCGCCGACCTCGCCGGCCGCCTGACTGAGGTTCACGTGGAGGACGCGGTCGTCGAGTACCTGGTGGCGGTGGTGCAGGCCACGCGCACCCATGGCGCGTTTGAACTGGGCGCGTCGCCCCGCGCGTCGCTCGCGCTCTTCCGTGCCGCCCGTGCCCTCGCGGCCATCGAGGGGCGCGACTACGTCCGTCCGGACGACGTGAAGGCGCTGGTGCACCCGGTACTGGCGCACCGCCTCCAGTTGTCCAGCAACTCCCGCCTTCGCGGCCGAGACGCGGACGAAGTCCTGGACGAGATCCTCGGCAGCGTCCCCGTCCCCCTGGCCGACCCGGCCTAGGGGCAGGCGACCGGAACGTCGAGGCCACACGATGCGCGCGATCATCGCGGAGACGTGGCTGCTAGGCGCGCTGCTGCTCGCCTGGCTCGGGTTCGCCTCCGGATCCACCTCGCTGGTGCTGATCGCCGCGATGATCTTCGGCGCGGGGGGACTGTCGCGGCTGTGGTCACGCCTCTCGCTGGACCGCGTCTCCTATAGCCGCACGCTCTCGGAGCGACGCGTGTTCGTGGGCGAAGAGGTGCAACTGGAACTGCGAGTCGACAACGAGAAGGTGGTCCCGGTCCCCTGGCTCGAGGTCCGCGAGACCCTCCCCCGAGGGATGCCGGCCAGCGCGGGCACCTCGATCGGAGGAGCGGCGGGGACGCAGTACCTGACGCGGTCTACCTCGATGGGCGGGAACGACCACCTGGAGTGGCCGATCACGCTGCGCGCGGTGCGGCGTGGCTACTACCGGATCGGCCCCACGCGGCTGCGCTCCGGGGACCTCTTCGGGTTCTTCGAGCGCCAGGCCGAGGTCGGGCGACCCACCGACAGCATCGTCGTGTACCCGCACACCTACACCCTCACCGACCTCGGCTTCGACAGCACCCGCCCCTTCGGCGACCTCCGAGGCGGCAACCGCATCTTCGAGGACCCCAGCCGCGTGGCCGGCGTCCGCGACTACCAGCCGGGCGACCCCCTGCGGCGCATCGACTGGTACGCCACGGCGCGGGTGGGCCGCCTGCAGTCGCGCGTGTATGAGCCAAGCCGCTCGCAGGCGCTGGTGCTGGCCCTCAACATCCCCACGGACGAGGAGGTGTGGCGCAGTCCCAACCCGGTGCTGCTGGAGCGTGCGGTCTCCATCGCCGCCTCCGTCGCGCGCTGGGCCATCGAGGGCAACTACGCCACGGGCCTGGTGGCGAACGGCTCGTTCCCGGACGCGCCGCGCACGATCCGCATCGGCGCCGGCAACAGTCCCGCGCAGTTGAACGCCATCCTGGAGGCCCTCGCGGTCGTCACGTCGTTCACCACGATCGAGATGGCGCGCGCGCTGGAGGACCCGGCGCACCCCCTGCCCGCTGGCGCGACGATCGTCCTGATCACCGCACTGGTCACCGAAAGCATGGAGGCTGCCCTGCGCCGTCTCGCGTCCGCCGGACATGCCATCCACGTCCTGAAGACCTCGCCCGGCGAGTGGGACCGCAAGCTGGATCCCATCCCGGTACGCGAGATGGCGGACGTCATGGCCGGCCTGGAGCGCGAGGCGATCGAGGCCGGCCTCACCGCCGATCCGGAGGAGGGGTGCCTGTGAGCGCGGAAGCCTCTCACGAGACCCCGGGCGTCGCGCACGCCGTCCAGGAGGCGGCCGGCAACGTGGTGCGCTGGCGGCGCACGATGCTGGAGGCCACCTTCATCCTGTCGGAAGCGATCGCCTGGTTCATGGTGATCTCCGTCCTGGCCACCTCCGTGGAGCGCTCGTTCCTCGCGGCGGTGGAGCGCCGCCTCCGCAGCGCCGCAGCCACCCGGGAGCTCCCCAACCCAACGGAGGCGCTTGCGGTCGCGGAGGAAGTGGCGCGCCACGCCGCGGCGGATGCCGGGCCCTCGCTGGTGGTGGTGATCCTGGCGGCGGTGGCCGGGTTCGCCCTCATGCGGTTCGTGCAGCAGATGGACTTCGGCGCCGCGCTGGGCTCGGTGGTGCTGGTGGCCGGGACGATCCTGGGGGTGAACCTGCTGCTCCACCTCTCGATGGGCCACCTCCAGTTCTGGGACGCCTCGGGCGCTATCGGCTTCATCGATGACCCGGACGCCTACCTCGCGGACGGGGTGGACCTGCAGGTATTCGTGCGCGACCCGGACATCGAGCGCACGCATGGCGGGGCGATCGCGATCTCGTTCATCGGCCTGATGCTGGTGTGGTTCCGTTTCATGCTCGCCGCCCGCAACTCGGTGACGCTGGACCGCATGTCGCGCTCGTTCACGGTCTCGTTCGTGGTCGTGCTGTTCGTCGTGTTCGCGGCCCGCGCCAGCGGCTACGCCGCCCCCGCGAGGTGGGCCGTGCCTCAGTTCGTGGTGGGCATGCTTGGGCTGGCGGTGGGCAACCACGAGCGCGCCGTACCCACGGACCAGGCCATCCCTCGCGCCTCGCCCTGGCTCACTTCGGTCGGCGGCACCATCGGGCTGCTCCTGGGTTCCGCGGCGCTCCTCGCCGTGCTCGCCTACCTCGACGTGGGGGCGGTGTTGGGCGCCATTGGGGACGGGGTGTTCCTGGTGGTCCGGGGCGTGCTGCTGGTGATCCTGACGCCGCTGGCGTGGGCGCTGGAGAAGGTGTTCGCCTGGTTCTTCAACGGCCGCACGTTCCAGGAGATGTTCCCCGCGCTCCCAGATCTGGCCCTGGAAGCACCGCCCGAGGGCGAAGTCCAGGAGGAGGGCGATCCGCGAGTCGTCCCGCCGTTCATCGTCAACAGTCTGAAGTTCTTCGCCGTGGTGGGCGTCCTGTACCTCATGTACTGGGTGGGCCGGCTGATGGTGAACCGCCGTCCCCCGGACCGCGAGGTCGTCGAGGAGACGCGAGCCACCTCGAGCGGTGGCGCAGGCATCGGCAGGCTGCTCGCGGACCTGGTGCGGTTCCGTCGCCCGCCGGATCCGGACGCGTGGATGGACCGCCATCCGGCGTACGCCCTCTATGGCCGGGCCGTGGACGGGGCGACGGAGCGGGGGCTACCCCCCATGCCCGCGGAGACGCCGCTGGAGTTCGCTCGCGCCGCGCGCACGCACCTGGACGCGGAGCCCGTGGTCCCGATCGCCTCGATGTTCGAGCGCGCGCGCTTCGGGCGGCACTACCCGCCGGACGAGGCGATGCGCCAGGCGGCGGACGACCTGCGAGACTGGGAGCGCGCGGTGCCGGCGACCGAGGAACTTCGCGAGCGCATCCGTGGTGCGCGTCCCCTGAGCGAGGCGGACGAGATCGACCTCAAGATCACGCTCGCGAAGCGTGGCACCCTGCGCCGCACGGACGAGGACGCGCTCCTCGGCCAGTAGCGAGGGCCAGTAGCGGGGCCCCTTCCTTGCGGGGGAACCGGGCCGGTCGTAGCCTGAGCGGAGGGTCCCCGGGCGGGGTTCCCGCGGAGGCACGCATGGTCGCCAGAGTCGGCATCTTCGACTCAGGCGTCGGAGGACTCTCCGTCGCCGCAGCCCTACATCGCCACCGGCCTTCACTCGACATCCGCTATCTCGCCGACACCGCCTTCTTCCCGTACGGAGGACGCGACCCGGAGGAAGTCCGGGAGCGCGCGGTCTTCCTCGCGGCGCAACTGGTGGAGGACGGGGCGGACGCGCTCGTCGTGGCCTGCAATACCGCCTCCTCCGCCGCGTTGGAGCACCTCCGCGAGGTCTATGACCTGCCGATCGTGGGGATGGAGCCGCCGGTGAAGCCCGCGGTGGAGTCCAGCACCTCGCGCATCGTGGCCGTGCTCGCCACGCCCGGCACCACGCAAGGCACGCGCCTCGCCCGGCTGAACGAGCGCTTCGCCCAGGACGCTCGCGTCTTCACCGTCCCCATGCCCGGCCTCGCGGACCTCGTGGAGGCCGGGGAGGTGGAGGGCGACCGGGTGGAGCAGATGCTCGCGGCAGCCCTCGAGGAGCCGGTGCGCGAGGGCGCCGACGCAGTGGCGCTGGGTTGCACGCACTACGGATTCCTGCGCCCCACGCTGGCCCGCCTGCTGCCGGCGCACGTCCGGCTCATCGACGCCGCGGAGCCGGTCGCGCGGCGCACGCTGCACGTGCTCACCGAGCGCGGGCTGGACCTCGGCGGTGCGGAGGGCGACCGCGACGCCGACCGCGAAGCAGGGGAGCGAGAGATCCTCTGTTACGCTACCGGCGACGCCAGCGCGTTCGAGGCGACGATCCAGCGCCTCCGGGACGCGGGCGCTGACCTCCCCACCACACGCATCGGACGTCCCGTCGGGTGATCGGCGGGAGCAGCGAAGCAGGGGGCACCGACCGCACGATGGAGACCACGACCGCCGCGACCTTCCAGGCACAGTTCGAGGCGGCCTCCCGCCGCAACAACTCGCTGCTGTGCGTGGGCCTGGACCCGGACGCCGGCAAGATCCCTGCCGGCGTCTCCACCCGGGACTTCCTCTTCGGCATCGTGGACGCCACGCGTGATGTGGCCGCCTGCTACAAGCCCAACATCGCCTTCTTCGAGCCCGACCTGGGCGAGGGCATCACGCTTCTCCGCGACCTCATCGCGTACGTGCACGCCTCGGATGTGCCGGTGCTGCTGGACGCCAAGCGCGGCGACGTTGGCCACACGGCGGAGGCGTACGTGCGGGCGGTGTACGACGCGCTGGGCGCGGACGCCGTCACGCTGAACCCGTACCTGGGCCGCGACTCCGTGGACCCGTTCCTGCGACGGGCGGACCGGCACGCGTTCCTGCTGTGCCGTACCTCCAACGCCGGAGCAGGCGACCTGCAGGACCTGGACGTGGAGGGCAACCCCCTCTACGAGCGCGTCGCCTACCTGGCCAACGAGTGGAACGATCACAGCAACGTCGGCCTGGTGGTCGGCGCGACGTACCCGGCGGAGGCGCGCCGGATCCGCGAGATCTGTCCGGACCTGCTGTTCCTCATGCCGGGCGTGGGCGCCCAGCAGGGGGCCGTGGAGGAGGCGGTGCAGGCCGCCATCGATGCGCAGGGCGCGGGCATCCTGGTGAACGCCTCGCGGGCGGTGCTGTACGCCAGCAGCGGCGACCCGGGGTGCGCACCCGGCGGGTGGATGGACGCCTCACGCGAGGCGGCTACGAACCTGCGCGACCAGATCAACCTCGCCCGAGCGCACTGACGCCGTGGCTCCCTCGCCGGGAGACATCCCCGCCGACCCCATGGGCCTTCGCATGGGCGACGTGGTGCGGCTGCGCAAGCCGCACCCCTGTGGCGCGACCGACTGGGAGGTCGTCCGCCTGGGCGCGGACATTGGTCTCGTCTGTCGCGGGTGCGGGCGACGCGTCATCCTTGACCGCCCCACGCTCCGAAGGCGCATGAAGGCCTTCGTCTCGCGCGGCGCGCCGCTCGATCCGGAGGTGGAACGCGCCCTCTACGGCACCGACTCCTCTGAAGGGGCGTGACAATCACGCGATGGGCAGGCTGGAACGTACACGTTTCTGTCATGTCTTACGCGGGGAGCGTTCCGCTTCGTTGACTGGCCTTCCGGGCGATTCCTACACTCGATGCAGGCCTGATGTCCTCGGTCTCAGGGGTCGGCGGACGGACGAGCCGCGGGGGTAACGTGCGCGAACTGATCATCGACTCAATCCGCGTCGGGCTCCGGCACTACCGGCGCGTGGTCGTCCTCAAAGAGAAGGAAGCAGATCGCTACATCACGATCTGGATCGGCGCGGACGTCGCTGACGCCATCGCGCTGCGCCTCCAGGATGTCGCGGTGCCCCGCCCTCAGTCCCACGACCTGATGCTCACGCTCGTCCAGGAACTGGGCGGCGCCGTGACCAAGGTCAGCGTGACCGACCTGCGCGAGGACACCTTCTTCGCCACCGTCCACATCGATGTCGACGGCCGGGAGGTCGAGGTGGACTCGCGCCCCTCGGACGCGATTGCCCTCGCGGTGCGTGCGGGCGTGCCGATCTTCGTCGCGGACGAGGTGATGGACCGCGCCGGCATCGTCCTGGACGAGGACGACGAGCTGGACGAAGAGGCCGAGGAAGAGATGCCTCGCCCGCCCACGCAGGAAGAACTGGAGAAACTGGCCGTCTTCCGCGACTTCGTGGCCGGACTGGACCTGGACGACCTGGGCAAGGCCGGCCAGGGGTAGCGCCAGAGCGCCCCCTCAGCGACAGTGGATCAAGGCTGCCACAGGCGCCGATCCATCTCCTCATTACGTCCACTCGTGCAATTGCTCACAAATCGGTTGATCCACTGATCGAGGGGTGATAGGGTTCCGCTCGGCCTCGATCCGAAGCGGTGAACAAGGGTCGAAGCCGTGTGGAATTCACCCGCGTTCGCATTGGTCGGGATTGGATTCTCGCTCGCGTTCTGGATCGCGGGCGGTGCGTTGCTGGGAAACTGGCTAGACGGCCGCTTCGATACGGAGCCCCTGCTCACGCTGGTGCTCCTGGTACTCGGAATGACGTTCGGGTTCTATGACGCCTATCGCAGGCTGCGAGAACTCGTGAAGGCCACCGGACGGAAGGCTCGCCGATGAAGGCGCTGCTGATCGCCGTGCTCGTCATCGCCCTCATGGGCGCGGGCATGGTCTTCCTCAAGTTGCCTCCGCCGGCGATCATCGTCGCCCCGGAGACGGTGTTCCACGCCCCCGGCGTGGACATCACCAACACCATGTTCACGTCATGGTTCGTCGTCGCGATCCTCGTGATCATCGCCTTCGTCGCCGGCCGCGGCGTGAAGCTGGTTCCGTCCGGCTTCTCCGCGTACGTGGAGGCGGCCGTCATGGCCCTCTACGGCATCGTGGAGCAGGTGGCCGGCCCGGTGAACGCCCGCCGCTTCTTCCCGCTGGTCGGCACGATCTTCTTCTTCGTCCTGGTCTCCAACTACTTCGGCCTGCTGCCCATGAACGCCGTCATCGGCGTCCCGGAGCCCGGCCACGGTGACGTGCAGGCAGTCTTCAAGCAGACCACCGTCGCCGGCGTTGACCTGGCCTACCTCCCCCTCAAGACGGACACCGTGGACACCGGCGATGGGGAGCACATCCTGCTGCCGGAGGGCTACGAGCTGGAGCACCACGGCGAGGAGTCGCACGAGGACGAAGGCGCCTCGGACGACCACGGCGCGGCGCTCGACCCCGCGATGGGTACCGGCACGCTCTACGTCGCGGAGACCTCGACGGCCTCGGATGCCGCGCTCGTCCTGCAGGAGGAGCACGGTGACGAGGCGGACCGCACGACGGACGGTACGTTCTCCGGGATCCTGGCGCCGTACTTCCGCTCCGTGAACACGGACATCAACGCGCCGCTGGCCATCGCCATCTTCTCGTTCATCTTCGTCGAGTTCTGGGGACTCCAGTCCCTGGGGGTCGGCTACCTGGGCAAGTTCTTCGCCTTCGGGGCCATCCTCAAGAAGGGCCCCATGGGCCTCATCGACGTGTTCGTCGGCATCCTGGAACTGGTGTCGGAGTTCAGCCGGATCGTGTCGTTCACCTTCCGTCTCTTCGGCAACATCTTCGCCGGCGAAGTGCTGCTGCTGATGATGACGTTCCTGGTGCCGTTCGTCCTGACGGACGTGTTCTACGGACTGGAGCTCTTCGTCGGCCTCATCCAGGCGTTCGTCTTCGCCATGCTCACCACGGTGTTCGCCGTGACCGCCGTCTCCCATCACGGAGACGACCACGACGAACACGGCGAGCACGGTGAGCAAGGAGCACACGCTCCCGCGCACTAGTGCGGGCGGGGTGGTTCGTACGAGTAGTTAGGTCATCCGTTGCAATCCCCGGGGGAACGGGGAGCGCACCCAGGGAGGAATCGTAATGAAGATCGCACGCCTGCTGGTCGCTGGGACCATCGGCTCCGCGCTGTTCCTGATGCTGACCGGCGTGGCCGGCGCGCAGGAGGTGGCGGACAACGTCTCCACCGAGAACGCCGCGAAGTTCACGGCTGCCGCGCTCGCCATGGGCATCGGCTCCATCGCGCCGGCGCTCGGCATCGGCTGGATCGGCGGCAAGGCCATGGAGGCCCTGGGCCGCAACCCGGAGGCTGCCGGCGCCATCCAGACCAACATGATCCTGACGGTCGCCTTCGCGGAGGCCATCGGCATTTACGCCCTGGTCGTCGCCATCCTGATCGGCTTCGTCTTCTAGGAATCCCCTGGGGAGACACGTCGAGTACGTATCGCGGATGACACACCCGTCCGCCGGGCGGCCTCCCACCATGGAGGTCGCGCCGGCGGGACGAGGGTCATCACGGCGAGGAGCGAGCCAGTGAAGACGCTGACGCACCTGACACGGCACCCACGCGTGGCCGCGCTGTTCGTCGGCGGCGTGGTGGCGGCCATGCCCGCCATCGCGTCTGCGCAGGAGGCTGAGAGCGGCGGCATCGCTGCCCTCGGCGTCAACCTGCCCGGGCTCATCGCGCAGCTGGTCAACTTCGCGATCCTGCTGGTCATCCTCCGGCTCTTCCTCTTCGGTCCCATCATGCGGATGGTCGACGAGCGCAAGCGCCGCATCGAGGAAGGTCTGCAGGCCTCGGAGCAGGCTGCGCACGCCGCCGAGCAGAGCCAGGAAGAGTCCCGGCGCGCCCTCGAGGAGGCGCGTGCCGAGGGCCG
>CAYTRA010000008.1:4384-23875 GCA_964439675.1 uncultured Dehalococcoidaceae bacterium | reverse complement strand
CGAGTTCGTCAGCTCGAACATCAGCGGCCAGACGTCCTTCTCGAGGCCCATCATTCCGCAGATCACGGCCAGCGGGAGTTGGCTTGCGACCTCCAGCACGAAGTCGCCGGAGGGCCGGTCGCCTACCTCCTCCAGGATCTCCCGCGTGATCTGGCGGATCTTCGGCTCCATGGCATTGACCGCTCGAGGCGTGAAGCCCTTGTTCACTAGGCGCCGCACCTGCACGTGCCGGGGCGGGTCCATGGTGATGATGCTGGCGGTCCCGGAGCCGGGACCCGCGCCGGGGCGGAGGGCCTGCGAGGGGTCGGGCTCGCGCAGGCCGGAACCGGCGATGCCCTTGCTGGAGATGAACGTCTCCGGGTTGCGGGAGACGAACATGATGTCGTCGTACTTCGTGAGCGACCAGAAGCCGTTGGTGCGCTCCGTTCCGGGGTTCCAGTGGACGGGCGCGTCACGCCGCAGGAGGCGGAACGCCTCGTGCGCCTGCTCCTGCTGGAACAGCGTGACATCGCCCAGGTTGATGCCGTGGGGCAGTTCGGTGGGGACGTAGGCGGTCATCCGTCACTCCGGTCCTCGCGCCACTCCGAGGCGGCGGCGCTTATGCATTACATACATACAGGTCGTATGTGAGGCGAGGGTAGAGACCACCGGATCGCCCTGTCAACGGCTCGCCGTCCCGAACCTCCAGGAGCGCGCCGAGAAACGTTGCGCGGTTGTCACGTGCGCCATCGAGGAGAGAACGCGACCACTTCTGGCGCCGCCCTAGCGTTTCCCGCATGAGCAGGGAACGGCCGCTGACGACCAGTGACAGAGGACCACACCCGCCGACGCCGCCCGGGCATCGGAGCAAGGGCATCCTGTGGGGACGCATCGCGGTGATCATCGCGATCATCGTCGGCGCGATCCTCCTCGGATGGGCCGTGCTGGCGCTGATGGACGACGGCGGCGGCGTCGCCGGTGAGGTGCATCGCGAGGCGGCCAGCCAGCACCTGGTGCTGACGCGGCAGGCAGACCCCGAGGGCTTGGCCACCGACGTGGGCCTCCGCGAAGTGCCTATCGGCTTCACCGAGGCCGGATGCGCCGGCTCGCCCGTCGCGATGGCGCCGTAGCCCTCGACGGATCGAGGCACACGACAGGAGGGCGGGCCACTGGCCCGCCCTCCTGCTGTGCCGCCTCGGAGGGGACCGGAAGGCGGTGTTGCTGGGCTGTCCCCGATGGGGGCTGCCGCTACCCGCGAGGCAGTCCGAGCCCGCGGGTGGCGATCACGTTGCGCTGGATCTCGCTGGTACCGCCGGCCAGCGTGGAGGAGACGCTGTCCAGGTAGCCCGTCGCGGCGCGGCCCTTCTCCGCCTCGGGGCGGTTCTTGTCCCAGAGCGTGCCGTACAGGCCGTACATCTTGAGGTGCGTCCGCGCGATGCGCTGGCGCAACTCCGTGGTGAACAGCTTGGAGATGGACGCCTCGTAGTTCGGGATCATGCCGCGCGCCTGCAGCGTGATGACGCGGTTGGACAACTGGCGGGCGATGTTCGCCTCCACCACCCGGTCCGCGTACTCCAGCCGCCACGTCGGCGACTGCGAGGTGGCGTACCGGCCCTCGTCGGCGGCCTTGCCGCGCTCCAGCATGTTCCTCAGGCCCCGCATCGTGCCCACCGCATTGCCGATACCCGAGCGCTCGAAGTCCAGCGTGGTGGCGCCCACGTACCAGCCACGGTCGATCTCGCCCACGACGTTCTTCACGGGGACGCGGACGTCCTCGAAGAACATCTCGTTGAACGTCTGCTGGTTCGCCATGGTGGTCAGCGGCCGGATCTCGATGCCCGGGGTCTTGCGATCCACCAGGAAGTAAGTGATGCCTCGGTGCTTGGGGGCGTCCGGGTCCGTGCGTGCGAGCATGAAGATCCAGTTGGAGAACTGCGCCCCCGTGGACCAGATCTTCTGGCCGTTGATGACGAACTCGTCGCCGTCCCGCACGGCGCGCGTCTGCAGCGAGGCCAGGTCCGAACCGGCACCCGGCTCCGAGTAGCCCTGCGCCCAGCGGGCCTCCCCGCTCAGGATGCGCGGGATGTGTTCCTTCTTCTGCTCATCCGTGCCGTGGGTGAGCAGGGTGGGGCCCAGCATCATCACGCCCATGCCGCCGAACATCCCGGCGCTCAGGCCGTGCTCCGCCAGTTCCTCGTTCAGGACGAACTGCTCCAGGACCGTGAGGCCGGCGCCGCCGTACTCCTTAGGCCAGGCGGGGGCGATCCAGCCCTTCTCCACCAGCGCCTCGCGCCAGGCCTGCATGCCGGCCATGCGCGCGCGCATCGTGTCTGGGTCGGGCATGCCCTCGCCGCCGCCGTCATCGCTGCCGGCCGGGCGCCCCCCGCCGCGCGCCTTGTGGCCGTGCTCGCGGACGAACTCGCGCACTTCTTCACGGAAGGCGGCTTCCTGCGGGCTGTCGCCGAGGTCCATGGGGCTCCTCCTCTGGCTTGCGGTGCCGGGCCCAGCCCTCGAGGTGGGGCGAGGCTGGCCGGGTGGTATCGGGTGGTATCACGTCTGTTCGTTATCGATATCGTAACAGAATCAACGTGAATGCCAACCTCAAGAGCGACGCGAATCGTGAAGGTGAGGGCGCACGCAAGGACGCGCCACCCGGTCCGGGTGGCGCGTCTCCGAGGAGGTCGCGGTCGTTGGGCTCAGGCCGCGCGTGCCTCGACCACCAGACGGCCGGTGGCTAGGTTCACCGTGCCCTCCAACACGGCGATGGTGCTGTTGAGCGCCTCGAAGCCCTGGGCGGCGGTGCGGATCTTGGCGCTGCCGACCACGCGGAAGTCCACGGGCGGAAAGGCGAAGTCCGGGGAGACCACCACCTCCAGTGGCGGCACCTCCAGGCCCTCCGGCGGGACCACGTAGCCACTGACGTGCAGGGCCACCCGATCCGTGCCCGTGTCGATGACCTCGGGCGCCTCGATGATCCCGATGCCGTCCGGGCGGAGCAGGAACGGGTCCAGGCCGAAGATGCGGCCGCCGGCGAACGGGCCCGCCACGACGGTTCCCTCGAAGTTGTTGTGGAACCGCAGCCCCTCCGAGAAGAGCCCGACCGGGTACATCTCGCCCAGGCTGCCCTCGAAGCGGTAGATCAGGTCGCCCTTCTGGAAGCGCCGGGGTTCGCGCTCCATGGGGCCAGACGGGTTCTCGATCACTTGAGTCGTCACGTTGTTCTCCATCTCGTTGTCTTTGCGGTAGTGGGAGGAAGGCGCCTGGCCCTCTGGTGCGTCGGGCTCGCTGGGTCTCCAATCATGGAACACGTCTGTTCGATGAATACAATCTACGGCGAGGCAGCGATTCCAGTCAATATTGATTGAACGAACTTGTCTGACGAAATCGAGGTGGCGCGCCCCAGTGCGAGGGCATCGGAACACCGAGGCAGGCCGGACTCGCGTCTCGGGTTGGACGCGATCGCCCACTTCCGAGGAACGACCGTGTATCCTCAACCCATGAGCGAACCACGCCCCGCCGACGCCTCGCCCCGCCCGTACCGCATGCGGAAGCGGCGCGAGGACATCGAGGAGACACGCCAGCGCATCGTGGAAGCCGCGGTACGCCTCCACGGCAGCGTGGGGCCGGCGCGCACCACCATCTCCGCCGTCGCGGAGGAGGCGGGCGTGCAGCGCTCCACCGTGTACCGGCACTTCGAGGACGAGGCCGCACTCTTCGGCGCGTGCACGAGCCACTGGCTCGCCGAACACCCCTGGCCCCGCCCCGCTGACTGGGTCGCCATCGAGGAGCCCCGGGCGCGCCTCGTGCACGGCCTGCGCGAGGTCTACGGCTACTACCAGGCGAACGAGGCGATGCTGGCCAACTCCTACCGCGACATCGAGGTCATGCCGCCGTTCGTCGGCGAACTGATGCGTGCGCAGGTTGAGGCGATGCACACGACGCTCGTGGAGGCGTGGCCCGGCGGTCGCGGCCAGCGTGACCTCCGCGTGGCCGTGCGCGTGGCGCTGGACTTCCGCACCTGGCAGTCCCTGGCAGCCGCGCAGATGGAGCCGAGGGCGGCCGCCGAACTGATGGCCTCCATGGTGGCGTCAGTCGCGGAGTAGGCCCACGCTCACCACGCCGCCGCGTGCTCGCCCATCCGAGGTGGCGGGCGGTCCCATTGAGGAGGCGCGTCGGGGATGCGGCCCGGCGGTGCAAGGTGGGTGATCGCACCCGTCGTTGCGAGGAATGGCGCGGCGTCCGGCTCCGCAGCCGCCTGTCCGTCCGGCACGCGCCCGAGGTCCTCGAGCCACTTCCCGGTGCGCGCCAGGGACACCTCCACCAGCCAAGAGCCGCCCTCGACGTGCCGGCGGCGGAGGGCGGCGATCGCTCCGAGGGCCGCGAGGTAGCCCGTGCCGTGGTCCAGCGCCTGCGCGGGCAGCGACCGAGGACGCTCCGGGTTGCCGGCCGCCTCGGTCTCCGTCGCCACGATGCCCGAGGCCATCTGCACCAGCGAGTCGAAGCCCCGGCGGTCCTGCCACGGGCCGGCCTGGCCGTACGCCGACAGGTGCACGACGACGATGCCCGGGTTCAGCTCTGCCAGCGCCTGACGCGAGAAGCCATGACCCGCGAGCGCCCCAGGCCGGTACGCCTGCACGAACACGTCCGCCGCTCGCGCCAGCCCTCGGAGGGTCTCGCGGCCCGCTTCGTCGCGCAGGTCGACGTAGCACGAGCGCTTCCCGAAACCCGTGTCGAGGTCGAGCGCGGGGAAGGTGGGCAGATGCGGCCCTGAAACGCGCAGCACGTCCGCGCCATGCGAGGCCAGGAACCGGCCACAGACCGGCCCGGCGAGCACCCTCGACAGGTCGAGCACGCGCACACCCGCCAGCGGGCGCTCCGCCGTCGGCAGCGGCCGCGCGGGCGCATCATCGAGGCGGGTGAGCGCCACCAGCGGGAGCGCCTGCACTGCTGCGCCCTGCGGGTGGCGCGCCCACTCCTCCGGCGTGCGCCAGGACGAGGCGGCACCGCCCTCCGCCATGATTCGCTCCACCAGGTCGGCCGCCTCGAAGCCCGCGACCGCCGCCTCCACGTCCATGCGCGCCGTGTCCGGCGCGGCGGGCATGCCGAGGGCACGGAGGGCCGCGTCGCGATGGTGGTCGAAGTTCGCGTGGATGCGCACCCAGCGGTCGGCCGCGCGGTAGTCCCCCGCGAGCGGGCCCCACGGGTCGGTGGGCGGCTCCCCCGCTACGCGCAGGTAGCGCTCGCTGCGGAACGCTACCGCTGCTTCGGTGCGGTCCACCTGGGCGCGCTGTGGCGGCCCACCTCGATCGGCCCACAACGCAGCGGCCGCCAGCGTCGCTGCACCGATCGAGCCGGCGGCGAGGTCCGTGACGTTGTACGCGGACGGCAGCGCCGGCCCGCTTCCGGTGACATCGAGACGTTCGAGGTCGGCCGGCTCGCCCTCGACGGCGGCCCATGGCTCGGCGGCGGGATGCGTGGCGGTCATGGCCGGGAGTATGTCAGACGCGACGAGCGAGGAACGCCAGGAGGCGTTCGGTGAGGGCCTCCGCCTGCTCCTGCTGCACCCAGTGGCCCGCGCCCTCGATGAGGTGTGTGCCCTCGAACGCCGGGTGGCGCGCCATTCCCTCGAGGCCGCCGGGGCGCTGGTAGACGCCCCAGTCCTGCGCGCCGGAAATGAAGGTGCTGGGCACCTCCAGCGTTCGCCCGGCAAAGACGGCGGTCTCGTTCGCGCTGACGCCGCTGCTGCCTGCCCGATACCAGTTGAGGCCGCCCTGGAAGCCGGTGCGCCCATACTCGCTGCTGTAGACCGCCAGTTCGTCTTCCGTGAGCCAGGCGCAGGCGGCGACCTCCGCCTCCGAGGGCATCACCTCGGCGACCGTCTCTGCCATCGTCTGGTCGGCGCGCATGACGTAGTACGTCGGCATCTGCGCGACCTCCGAGGCCGTCCACGCCTTCAGCGGGAACGGGCGGTTGCCGGGCCAGTCCGCGCTCTTGTGGTGGTAGTAGCCGCGCAGGAACGCGTGAACGCCTTGCGGCGCGTGCCGCATGTCCCCGTCCGCCTCCGGCGTCGAGTAGTAGCGCTGGTAGTGCTTCCTCGGCGGTTCGAGCGCGAGGAGATCGGCGTGGATGTCGCTCCGGCCCTCGACTGGCGCGCCAGGTGCGGGCCATGGAGGCGGGCCGCCGAAGGGGGCGCTCATCATGACCGCGCTGCGGAACACGTCCGGCCGCACCACGGCGCACCACCCGGCGACGCTGGAGCCGAAGTCATGCCCCACGACCGCAACGACCTCGCGCAGGCCGAGGCGTCCGAGGAGCGCGACCTGGTCCCGGACCAGGTTGAGCATCCCGAAGGGACGCAGGTCGACCTCGTAGCCCTGCTCCCAGCCGGTGGTCTGGCCGTAGCCGCGCTGGTCCGGCGCGATGACCTTGTACCCCGCCTCCGCGAGGGCGGGCATCACCTTCCGCCACGAGTACGCGAGTTCCGGGAAGCCGTGCAAGAGCAGCACCGCCGGCCGCCCCTCGTCGCCTGCTTCCAGGAGGTACATGCGCAGGCCGTTCACGTCCTCCACGAACCGCGAGCGCACGCGGGACGGCAGGCGGTCGGCGTAGGTGGCGGCCTCTGACATGCGGGACTCCTCGATGGCTCGTGGGGCGGGACACGAAGAGGGGGCGCCGCCCGGCCGGCGACGCCCCCTCTTCGTGTGTGCTCGCGACGCGCGCTCGATCGCTAGCGGCCGCGAGTGGTGGTCAGCCAACCGAACTTCTGCGGCTTGCGCTTCGCCTCCGGGTCCAGCGGGACGTTGATGAGCGACGGGCCGTCGATGGCCAGCGCCTGCTTCAGGGCCGCGTCCAACTCCTCCGAGTTGTTGGCGTTGAAGGACGCGCCGCCCAGGCCCTGCATCATGATGTCGTAGCGGGCCTCGAGGCTCATGCCGCCGACGGGCTTGTGCTCGCCCTCGAACAGTTCGGCCTTGTGGCCGCCGATGCCGCCGTTGTTGAAGACGATCCAGGTGATGGGCAGGTTGTAGCGCACGGCCACCTCGCACTCGGTGCCGGCGAAGCCGAACGCGCCGTCACCCTGGAGGCAGACCACGCGCTTGCCCGGGTTGGACGCCGCCGCCCCGATGGCGAACCCGTGCCCGAGGCCCATGGAGCCGAACGAGCCGGCGTCCAGCCGCGTGCGCGGCAGGTGCTGGTCGATCACCGTGCGCGAGATGTCCATCGTCGAGGCCCCCTCCGCGACGAAGATCGCGTCGTGCGGGAGCACCTCGTTGATGGAGCGGAGGGCTCGGTAGTAGCCGAGCGGGCTGGTCTCCTCCTGCATCATCATCTGCACCGACTCGGCATTCTGGCGCGCCTCGGCGCGGACGGTCTGCAGCCACTCGGAGTCTTGCGGGAACTGCCAGCCGTCCTGGTCCAGGACGTCCAGCAACTGCTGCAATGTCGCCTTTGCGTCGCCGATCATGCCCACCTCGGTAGGCACGTTCACGCCGATCTCCTCCGGGTTGAAGTCCAACTGGACCACGCGCACGTCCGGGCGGAAGCGCGGCGCCAGGCCGAAGTGGAGCATCCAGTTCAGGCGCGCGCCCACCAGGAACACCAGGTCCGAGTTCTGGAGGACGAACGAGCGCGCCGCAGCGGCGGACTGGTCGTGCGTGTCCGGCAGGATGCCCTTCGCCATCGGCATGGCGAGGTAGGGGATGCCGGTCTTCTCGACGAAGGTGCGCATCTCCTGCTCTGCGCGGGAGGCGGCGACGCCCTTGCCGAAGATGATCAGTGGCTGCTCCGCCGTCTTCAGCGCGGCAATGGCGGCCTCCACGTCCGCGGGGTCAGACTGGACGCGCTTGGGGTCCGGGACGCGCGGCGCCCACTGCACCAGGTCCTCGTCCACCTTGCCGGCGATGATGTCGCCGGGCAGGTCCAGGTAGGAGGGCCCCGGGACGCCGTGGATGGACTTCTTCACCGCCTCCGCGATGTACAGCGGCAGGCGCTCGATGCGCTCCACGCGGGCGGCGAACTTGGAGAAGGGGAGCAGAGGGGTGAGCTGGTCGGCCTCCTGGAAGAAGCCGGTGAGGTGGCCCGCCTGCTCGTACGAGCCGCCCAGGAGGAGGAGCGGCCAGCGGTTGGACCAGGCGTTGGAGTACGCCCCCACCGCGTTGAGGACGCCCGGCCCGGACACCGCCAACGCCGCGCCAATGCGCCCGCCGAGGTAGGAGACCGCCTGCGCGGCGTACGTGGCCGGCATCTCATGCCGCATGCCGATGTAGTTGATGCCCTGTCGCTGCGCAGCCATGGCGATGCCCGTCACCGGGATGCCCACCACGCCGAACATGTGCTCCACGCCCTGCGTCTTCAGCGCTCGGGCGATGATGGTCTGACCGTCGATCTCTGCCATGCGGCTCTCCCCCCGTGCTCCGGGATATCGATCTCGTGTTCGATCCCCGCGCGGCATCTTACACGGGATGAACGTTTGTGTTGGGGGCGGGGGCCCTCGGAGGTCGAGAGGCCGCCGTCTACACTGAGGGCATGTGCGGACGGTTCACCCTGACACCGGAGAACGTGGACTTCGTCGCGGAACTCCTCGGCATCTCGCCCAACGAGGTGTTCGAGGAGCACTACGTGCCTCGATGGAACATCGCGCCGATGCAGGAGCACTGGGTGGTGACGCTGGACCGCGAGGACCGCGTGCCCGTGCGGGCGACCTGGGGCCTCGTGAACTGGTGGGAGCCCGCCCGCCGCGAGGGTGCGAAGTACATCAACGCCCGCGCTGAGAGCGTGGAGACCCGCCGCCCGTTCCGGGAGGCCTTCCAGCAGGGGCGCTGCCTGGTGCCGGCGGACGGCTTCTTCGAGTGGACCGGCGAGAAGGCCTTGCGGCGCCCGTTCTGGCACCACCGGCCGGACCGGGGCGTCTTCGCCTTCGCCGGGCTCTACACCACCGCCCGCCTGAAGGGCGAGGCCGAGCCCACGACGACGTTCACCATCATCACCACGGACGCGAACGCCCTCGTCAGCCGCGTCCACGACCGGATGCCCGTCATCCTGCCGGACGATGACGCCGCAGCCGCCTGGCTCTATCCCGAGCAGGACAAGGCCGCGCTCCGCGCCCTCCTACGCCCCGTCGCGGACGACTACCTGGTCGCCCGCCCCGTGAGCCAGCGCGTCAACTCCGTCCAGAACGACGACCCGGCCTGCCTCGAGGAGGCCGAGGGCGAGACGCAGGGCTCGTTGCTGTAGCGGAACGCCCCACCTCTGGAGCCCGGCTTCTAAACCCGTTCGTGCTGAGCCTGTCGAAGTGCGGACGGGCCGGGACGCCTCGGTGGGTCGCCTGGCCACTGGAGGAGCAGTCAGGCTGCGCGGGCGGTGTAGACCTTCGCCAGCCATGGCAGGTAGTGGCGCACGTGCGTGATCTCCGTGCGGTCCAGGTCCGGCCTCGTGGTGATGTGCTCCTGCACCAACCGGCCGAGCGGCTGCGCGGCCAGCGCCCCCATCGTCGAGGCGGAGACGGCGTCTCCGAACTTCTGTCGCGCGCCCTTGTTCCGGTTCCGTGCCAGCGAGGCAATGGTGAACGAGGCGCAGACGGCGCCCGTCACAGCCAGGTTCGTCCCGCACATCGGGGACACAGCCAGGTTCGCCTCGCCGCGCTTCATGCGCATCAGCGCCTCGTCCGCGCAGGAGCGGAGGAGGTCCGGGTCGATCTTGCCGACGATGAAGAAGCCGTTGCCGCTCGCGCGTCCCGCCAGGCGTTGCGGCCCCTTGCGAGCGAACAGGACGGCCACGGTGGCGTGTTCCAGTGCGTGGTTTCGGCGCACGTCGTCCAGCCAGCGCCGCACCAGGTTGAGCAGGAACATCACGCCTCCGTCACGTAGCGACCCCGACGACACCCGAACAGGGCCGAGGGCAACCGTCCCTCGGCCACCGTCGAGTATAGGGACGCTAGCGCGCGCGACTGGTGCCCGGCGCGCCCACCTCGAAGTCCGCGATGACGTCGACGCGGATAATGACCTGTCCGGAGCCTCCGTTGGGGGAGCGCACCGTGACGGTCGCGGACGCGGAGTTCGCCGGCAGGAGCGTCGGGTTCACCTCGATGGTGAGGGTGCCGTGGGGACACGTGCCGCTGGTGCAGGCGATGCCGCCGCCCACGGCGGCGCCGCCCGGCGGCGTGAGGACCAGGAAGTTCGCGGACGGCTCCGCGATCCACGAGAGCACGCCCGTCCCGATGTTGCGGATGTTCACCGTGGTGCGTCCGGACGAGGTGGGGTCGTTCAGGCGGATCGTGACGCGCTCGGTAGACGGCTGCAGCACCGGGCTCCCCAGCAGCGTCCCCCGGTAGTCGGGGGGCAATGAGGGCGCCGAGGCGATGTGCGCCGGCTGGGGCGTGCGGATGTCCATGTTGCGGTAGGGGAAGGACCAGTTCGCGACGCTCATCGCTCTGAAGGTGGCGGGATCGGTCATGTCGGGCAGCGAGGGGTTCGTGTCCTGCCAGAGGTCCTGGCCATTGCGCTCCGCCGGGTGCGAGAGACAACCCCACACCAGTTCCTGGTACGGGTAGTTGTTGCGCGACTGGGTACCGTCACAGCGGAACTCGGAGCGTGGCGCGGGCAGCTGAGGGTCTAGCGGGTGGTTGCTGCGCGTGGAACCGGGGCCCGTGAAGCCGTTGTAGCCCCACACCGCGTAGTACCAATTCTCGATGACCGCCGGGTCGGAGTTCGTGTCCGTGCCCACCACGGGACGCTGCTCCGGGGCCGCGTTCCACTTCTCCGCCAGGATCTGGGCGCCTCGGGCGGCGTTGTAGGCGTAGTGGGTGGCCACCAGCGCCTGCCGGTCAGAGGGCTTGTTGTCCAGGCCGAGCGGGACGGTCATCCCCGTGGTGACCTGCATCATCCCGTGCCCGCAGTCGAACGAGACCAGCGCCTCGCCGATGGACTCGAAGCGCACGGAGCGCGCCGCCATCGTCATGTCCGACTCGACCCACGAGATTGCCTTGAGCAGCACCGAGGGGATGAACGGGGCGGCATCCCGCCTCGATGTCCGAGCGCCGGTCTCGATGGGGGGGAGCGAGAAGAAGGGGTCAGCCCCGAAGAGTTCGTTCGTGGACACGGCGTCCATGGCCAGGGTGTAGTGCGTGCGCTGCTGGTCCGCCTCGTAGGTGTAGGGCCGTCGAGGGTCGAAGGCGCAGGCGTCCGCCTCGTCCGCGGAGCCCGGCAGGAGCGCCATTACGGCGGCGGCGCTGACCGCGAGGAGCAGGAGCAGCCGGCGGCGCTCGAGGACCTCAAACACCGGAGTACCAGCCGATGTAGATCACCTCGGTCGGCACGTCCACCGGGAGGCGCTGGCCGTCCGTGCTGACGATGACGGTGGTGTCCAGGCCGGGGTTCTGGGAGTTCGTGCCGTCGAACCAGCGCACCGCGAGGTACCTGCCCCTAGCGCTCCAGCCGAGGGGCACGTCGAAGCCCCGCTGGGCGGGGGTGAGCGCCGTCACCGAGCCGTCGAGGCCCAGCGTGGCCGCCGGCTCGGCGGCCTGCACGAGCGCCTCCTGGCCCACAGTCACTCCGCTGCTGTCTGGGCGCCAGACCGGCCCGTACTGCTCGCCGCCCTCGTCCGGCCCGGCGCCGAGCGGCGTCTCCGAGACGTCCGCGAGTGAGAGCACCCGCGCGCGGTAGGCGACGCGCTCGTTCACTGTCTCCGCGGTGAGATACGAGAGGGACCGGCCGTCCGGCGACAACTGCCAGTCCCGCGCGATGTGGTCCGAGAGGTGGTGGACGAACTCGGGCGTGTCGCCCTCGCGGGTGGCGTACAGGTCCGTGCCCGCGTCCGACAGGCGCGCGAACAGCAGCGCCCCAGAGGCGTCCATGCCGATGGGGAACATCCCGAAGGTGGTCTGCTCCGCGTGCACGGAGCGACGCGTGAGCGCGGCCACCTCGATCTGGACGATCTCCTGCCGCGTGCCGCTGCTGCGGCGGTAGAGCAGTCCCTGGCCGTCCGAGGTGAACACGGGAGGCACGAGGAGGTCCGCGTCGCGCGCCAGGCGTGTCTTGTTGCGCGTCTCCAGGTTCATCACCCACACCTCGGCGGGCGAGTCGCGCTCGGCGGCGGCGGTGGGCGGGATGACGGTGTAGGCCATCAGCGGCCCCGCCAGGGAGGTCGCCGGGTTGATGCCCCAGCCGTCGGCGTGTTCCACCGTGTCCAGCAGCGTCCGCGCGTCGGGAGCATCCGCAGGGGCGAGGTAGATGCGGTCAGCGTTCAGCCCGAACTCCGCGAACACCAGCAGCGGGGCGTCGCTCTCCACCTCGGTCGGTGGGGCTTCGGTGGCGGAGGGGAGCAGGCGGACGGCGACGGCGCCGAGGGCGACCAGCAGCACGGCGGCGACGGGTAGCACGCGCGCCCACATGCGCGACCGCGGGGCGCGAGACGAGGAGCCACGAGGGTCGTGGGGGCGGGGTGTTCCTGACATGCCTTCAGGCACGCGCCGCCGGTCTCCCGGCCCGGATGCCGGCCCCCGCCTGGCCTCCGCACCCGTGAAGCGACGTACCCCTCAGCCTTTCGTCCAGCGTTGCAGCAAGCACTCGTTGAACGACGGCGAACCCCGGAGGGTGCAGACGCCGACGCAAGTCACGATAGGCAGGGGTGATCGGGGCGTCAACGAACGTTCAGGAGTCGTCATGCGTTCGTTGCCGCGAGGACGAACGGGGATTCGCTGTTATTCTCCGTGAGTGATCCTCACCTACCTGCCAATCATCACCGAGGCGCCGCTGGCGTTCTTGATCCTGATGGCCGCCTTCGTCTTTGCGATGCTGGAGGGCCTGATCTTCCACGAGTTCTGCCACGCCTACGTGGCGGACTCGCTGGGCGACCGCACGGCCCGGCGCATGGGCCGGCTCACCTTGAACCCGAAGTCGCATTACGACCCCATCGGCACGTCGCTGATCTTCTTCGTCGGCTTCGGCTGGGCTAAGCCGGTGCCGGTGAACCCGTTCAACACGCGCAACCCGCGACAGTCCATGGCCCTCATCGCGCTGGCCGGGCCGGCCTCGAACCTCGTGGTGGCGGGGCTGGCGGGGATTCCCATCAAGATGGGTTGGGTGGAGTTCTGGCATCCGTTCGTGGGGTCGAGTAGCGCTGGGCGGTGGGCGGAGATCTGGACGCGTTCTCCGGAGGACCTCGCCGGGTTGTTCTTCGGGACGGTGCTCCTGCTCAACGTCCTGCTGGGCGTGTTCAACCTGCTCCCCATCCCGCCACTGGACGGGTCGAGGGTGCTTACCGGCATCCTGCCGCCGGACCTGGCGCGCGAGTACGCGAAGTTGGAGCCGTGGGGCTTCGGCATCCTGATGCTGCTGATCCTCTCGCCCTTCATCACGAACGGCGCCTTCGGCCTGTTCACCATCATGGGCCCGGTGATCGAGCTGCTCATCGTCCTCTTTGCCGGCGATGGCGGGTCGTTGATCTTCGTCTGACCATGCTGGCGCGCGCCCGTTACCGTGGCCGACAGTTCTTCCGAGGCCTGCGCCCCTCCCTGGCCCCGACCGAGATCGCCCTCGCACGCTCCATGCTGACCCCGGCGGAGTTCTCGCTCTTTCTCCACGCGGAGGCCCGCGACCGGCGCCACTCGATGGACCTGCTGCTGCTCCTGAGCCGCGAGGGCGAGGCGAGCGGCGATCCGCCGGAGGAGGCGCTGCTGATCGCGGCGCTCCTGCACGACGTCGGCAAGGGGCGCATGGCCGTGTGGCATCGAGTCGCGTTCGTGCTCTTGAACGCCGTCTCGCCTCGACTCTCGATCGCCCTCGAGACTTCCGAGGGGCCGGAGTGGCGGCGGAGCCTGTGGCGCCTGCGGCACCACGCGCGCCTGGGAGCGGAACTGCTGGAGGCAGCCGGGAGCGATCCTCGCGTGGTGGAGATCGTGCGGGCGCACACGGCGAGCCCCACCCAGTACCACGGCAGCGATCCGGAGGTCGCGCGCTTCATCCGCGCGGACGACCGCGTCTGAGGCGTCCCGCCCCGGCATGACGCACGAGCGTGCCGCACCCTGTAGGATCGGCCCACGCCCCCAACCACGGATTCCTCGCGGACGGCGCCTGCGGCGCTCCGGAAGCGGGCAGACGGGAACGAGCACATGCGCGTCGCCATCCTCGGCACTGGCCTCATCGGCGCCTCTATCGGCCTCGGACTGCGGCAGCGCGTGAGCGACGTCCAGGTAGTGGGCTACGACCGCGAGGGCGACGTGCTGGAGCGCGCCCACCGGCGTGGCGCGATCCAGGAGAAGGCGCGCTCCGCCCAGGAGGCAGTCCGCGACGCGGACGTGGTGGTCCTGGCGGTGCCGGTGCTCGCCATCCAGAAGTTGCTCGGTGAAATCAAGGACCACGTCCGTCCCGGCGCCGTGATCACGGACACCGGCTCGTCCAAGACCGAGATCATGCGCACCGCCCGCGAGGCGCTGGCGCAGCACCCCGGCTTCGTCGCCGGCCACCCCATGGCGGGCAAGACGGACTTCGGTCCGGACGCCGCCGACCCCGACCTCTTCGAGGGCGCTCGATGGGTCATCGCCCCCTCCGTGAACGCCAGCGAGGAAGCGATCGCCACGGTCACGAACCTGGTGGAGGCGCTGGGCGCGAAGCCGGTGATGATGGACGCGGAGGAGCACGACGCCTACGTCGCCGCCATCTCCCACCTCCCGATGATGGCCGCCACCGCGCTCTTCTCCCTCGGCCGGGCGTCCGAAGCGTGGCCGGAGTTGTCGGCGCTGGCCGCCGGCGGGTTCCGGGACATGACGCGGCTCGCGGGCACGGACCCCGCGATGTCCTACGACATCGCGGTCACGAACCGGGAGAACATCGCCCACTGGATCGACCGCTACATCGTGACGCTGCAAGAACTGCGCCGCCGGCTCATGGACACCGAGTCGGAGGACGACTTCTACAAACTCCTCGCGGCCACGGAGTTGGAGTACGGCCAGTTCATGGCCGGCAAGGTGGGCCGCACCGAGGAGGGCGACAAGCAGCCGCTCGACATCGGCGGTTCGTTCCAGGACTTCGTCGCCGGCGCCTGGGTGCGCGAGAAGTTTAACGAGATCATGAAGGACTCCGAGGAGCGCCTGCGCGAGATGGACTCCAGGGAGCGCTCCGAGCGCCGGGTCTAGGCGTCGCCTGCTCAACGCCGCATCGAGGCGTCCTCGAGGACGCCCGGAGGTCGTGATGGGGATCGGCATGGCGGTCGGTTCGTCTGACGTCCAGGTGGTGGCGCACGCCCGCTCGCTGCGAGGCGAAGTGTCCGTCCCCGGCGACAAATCGATCTCCCACCGGGCGCTGATGTTCAACGCGCTGGCCCAGGGCACCGCGCGGGTGGATGGCTTCCTGGACTCCGCCGACACGCGCTCCACGATCCACTGCCTCCGACTGATGGGCGCCGAGATCGAGGAACTCGAGGACGGCGGCGTCCTCATCCACGGTCGCGGCCGCGCCGCCCTCCACGAGCCGGACGACGTACTGGACTGCGGCAACTCCGGCACGTCCATGCGCTTGCTCTCGGGCATCCTTGCCGGCCTTCCGTTCCTCAGCGTCCTCACCGGCGATGCTTCGCTTCGGACACGGCCGATGGATCGTGTGGCGAACCCACTGCGGGAGATGGGCGCCCGCATCCACGCCCGCCAGGAGCGCTACGCACCCCTGGTCATCGAGGGCGGCACCATCCGAGGCGGCGTGACGATGCGCACACCCATGGCCTCTGCGCAGGTGAAGTCCGCGATCCTCCTCGCGGGCCTCGGCGCGGACGCACCCACCACCGTCATCGAGCCCGCGCGCAGCCGGGACCACACGGAGCGCATGCTGGCGGCCATGGGCGCGGGCATCGAGGCGTCGGAGCGCCAGGTGGTGCTGACGCCGCCTTCGTCTGACCTGCGAGCCGTGGACGTGCGCGTCCCCGGCGACATCTCCACCGCCGCCGCCTGGATGGTCGCCGGCGCCGCGCATCCGGACGCTGAACTGCGCCTGGTCGGTGTCGGTCTGAATCCCACCCGTACGGGCCTGATCGACATCCTCCAGCAGATGGGCTCGGATCTCGTGATCGAGGAAGAGCGCACCGTCGGCGGCGAGCCCGTCGCGGACATCGTCGTGCGCTCCTCGCGCCTGCGGGGCATCGAGGTGGGCGGCGACCTCGTGCCGCGCGCCATCGATGAACTGCCGCTGGTGGCCCTCGCGGGATGCCTCGCGGAGGGCGAGACGGTGATCCGGGACGCCGAGGAACTGGTGGTGAAGGAGTCCAACCGCGTCGCCACCACCGCGGAAGCCCTCCGCGCACTGGGCGCGAGGGTGGAGGAGCGCCCGGACGGCATGGTCGTGCGAGGTGGCGCGGCGTTGCGGGGGGCCTCGGTGCGCTCGCACGGCGACCACCGCCTCGCGATGCTGGGGGCCGTGGCCGGACTGATTGCCGACGGTGAGACCACCGTGGAAGGTGCGGGGGACGTGGTGGTCTCGTATCCTGCGTTCTGGAGCGACCTCGGGCGCCTGCGCCAGTCGTGACGCCCGCGCCTTCCAGGGGAGGGGCGCGATGTCAGCGGAACTCATCCACGTAGGGTTCGACAACTACCTCACGCTGGACCGCGTCCTCGCGGTCGCCTCACCCGCATCGGCGCCGATGAAGCGCATGGTGCAGCGGGCCAAGGAACAGCACCGGGCGATCGACCTGACCAGCGGTCGCCGCACCAAGGCCGTAGTGGTCATGCACGACGATTGGGTGTCCCTCATCGCCATCACGCCAGAGACATTCCACAGCCGGGTCTCTCAACTGAAGCCGACCGCGGCCGGCTAGTGGTGACTGCAGAGGCTAACCCGCCGCTCGTCGTCGTCCTCACCGGCCCCTCCGGCGTGGGCAAGGACGCCCTGGTGAACCGCGCGGACGAACGAGGTTTCCCAGTCGTCCGTCCCGCCACCATGACCACGCGCCCCCCTCGGGAGGGCGAGCGGGAAGGGGTGCACCACTACTTTGTGACGCGGCAGGAGTTCCAGGACGCGATCGCCGCGGGCGAGTTGCTGGAGCACGCGGAGGTCTACGGCAACCTGTACGGCGTCCCTCGCAAGGCCGTGCGCGCAGCGCTGGAGACGGGGCTGCACGTGGTCGTGCGTGTGGACGTGCAGGGGGCGGAGTCACTCCGCCACGTCCTGCCGGACGCGCTCTTCGTCTCGCTCGAACCCTCGAGCATCGACGCCCTCCGCGCCCACCTCGAGGGCCGCAACAGCGAGAGCGACGAGCAGATCGCCATCCGCCTCGGCATCGCGAAGGACGAGATCGAGCGCGCCCGCGCCTTCTGCGTCCCGCTCCTGAACATCGAGGGCGACTTGGACGCCACCGTCGACGCCTTCATGGCCCTCCTGGCCCGCGAGCAGGCCCGAGAGGGCCGGGAGCCGGTGCGCGTCTAACTCGCGCGTGGTTCGTGTCGGGCGAGGTCGAGCCGACACACGAGGGCTGGCTACTCCTCCGGATCGACCGTCTCGAGCGTGATCGCGAGATCTGTCCAGTTGAAGTCGTGCATCGTCTGGTCGACGTTGAGGATGGCGCGCGCCAGACGTCCAATGTTGGAGCTGGGGAACGTCTCTTCGTCGACGAAGATGACGCCGGCGTGATGGAAATCTGCTTCCCAGAGCGTTGAGAGCAGGGCGGGCACCGTCGAGCGATCGGATGTCACGAGTATCCGCTGCTCGCGAGTCGATGTGGCAAGGATGTTTTCGTCTGGAGCGTGTAGCAGAGAGCCTTCACGCCAGACCGCCAGGTGGAGGACATCCACCTCCCAGCCTTCCAACGCGGGGACCACCGCACGTGGGAGGTGGGAGTCGAGCAGGAAGCGCAATGGATACTAGTACCTGATGACGATGTGGCCGGGCGTTTGCTTGAGCCGCTCCCCCGCGAGTCGGTCGTCCTCGATGTCTCGCTCGATCTCGTCTCGGTACTCCTCGGCGTAAGCCAGGGCAGCACGCATGCCCTCAAGGGTCGCGCCCGCATCGCGCCCGACGAGTTCGTACTGTTCCTCGGGCGTGCTGCCTCGCCACATCCGCCAGGCCATCATCCAGACCGGCAGGCGGGTGCGACGGATGTACGCGGTCCGCCCCGCAGCCGTGTCGCGCATCTCGATCTCCGGGAAGCGCTCGCGGCGCTGGGCGTCCTCGATGAGGAGGGCCGCGGTCTGTGAGGGCGTCCGACCGAGGCGGCGGGCGGTGCGGTAGAGGTACTCCACCTGTTCCTCCGCGAGCCGGATGCTGACTACCTTCTTCTCGGCCATGGTCAGGGTCCTCGCACCCAGTCTGTATACACTGTATACGTCGTAGACAACGTATACGATCTCCTCGCCGTTGACATAGCGCGAGGCGGGCTCGTACCGTTCGAGGCCTCACTTCGCGTACAGACGACGAAGAACGGGAAGAGTACGCCGCAACAGCGGGGCCCAGAGAGCCGGGGGATGGTGCAATCCCGGCGCCCGACGAGCCGCGGCGGAATGGACCCGGGAGTCCCGGCCCGAGCCCCTCGCCACCACCATCGATACGTGGTGGAGCGGGGGAGGTAGTAGCCGGCGGTGTGGGCGCCGTTATCCATGCCCAGGTGATCGCCCAACTCGAGTCATCGAGGAGGGCCGTCGCTGGCTGAGCCTCGGTGGTGCGTGGGCACCGGCCGAGGGAATGTGGGTGGCACCGCGAGGACCATCGCCCCACGTGTTGGGGGCGGTGGTTTTTTTGTGGGCGAACCGCTTGAGAATGAAGCAGCCGGGTTTGAGACGATTCCCGGTGATGAGGATCGAGGAGCGAAGGATGTCCATCTTCCGTGACCCGCGCGCGCTCACGTCGCAGCGGAGCGGCTGGTGGCGCTGGTGGCGCCCGTCCGGTGCTTCCCACCAGTCCCTCGCAGTCCTCGGAGTGTCTCGTGTCTGACTACATCCCATCGCTGAACGAAGTCCGCCGCATGGGCGGACAGAGCAACATCGTCCCCGTGTACCGCGAGGTGCGCGCGGACCTGGAGACGCCCGTCTCGGCCTACCTGAAGGTCGCCCGGGGCCGCTATTCCTTCCTGCTGGAGTCGGTGGAGGGCGGCGAGCGCCAGGGGCGCTACTCCTTCATCGGCACGGAGCCGTACCGGGTCTACGCGGCGCAGCACGAGGACGGCGACCCCCTGGACGTGGTGCAGGAGGAACTGGCGCGCTTCCACTCCGCGCAGGTGCCCGGCCTTCCTCGGTTCCACGGCGGCGCCGTGGGCTACCTGGGCTACGAGGCGGTGACGCACTTCGAGCCGCGCGTGCCGCGCGCGGAGTGCGACCCGCTGGAGGTGCCGGAGTCCTGGCTGATGTTCACGGACACGATCCTGGTGTTCGACCACGTGAAGCACTGCATCAAGGTCGTGGCGCACGTCCGCCTGGACGGCGACGTGGAGGCGGCCTACCGCCAGGCGCAGCGCCGCATCGACGAGATGGTGGAACGTCTCGAACGGCCGCTGGGCGCGCTGCCGTATGTGCCGTTCTCCGGCAAACGCAGTGGCGAGGTG
>CAYTRA010000008.1:0-4374 GCA_964439675.1 uncultured Dehalococcoidaceae bacterium | reverse complement strand
TGCGCTCCAACTGGGAGCACCAGGACTTCCTGGACGCGGTCCAGCGCTGCAAGGACTACATCACCGCGGGCGACATCATCCAGGTCGTCCTGTCGCAGCGCTTCACGCGCGAGACCGGCGCCCACCCGTTCGAGGTCTACCGCAGCCTGAGGGCCATCAACCCCTCGCCGTACCTGTTCTTCCTCCAGTTCGACGACACCCACATCGTGGGCTCGTCGCCGGAACTCCTCGTGAACATCGAGGAGGGCGTGGTGGAGGTGCACCCCATCGCCGGCACCCGCCGTCGAGGCGAGACGCCTCTGGAGGACGAGCGGCTGGCGGAGGAGTTGATCAACGACGAGAAGGAGATCGCGGAGCACGTGATGCTCCTGGACCTGGGCCGCAACGATGTGGGGCACGTCTCGGAGGCTGGGAGTGTGCAGGTCACACAGCAACTCGACCTGGAGTACTACTCCCACGTGATGCACATCGTGAGTCACGTGAAGGGCCGCATGCGCGAGGGCATGACGGCGTACGACGCCCTCCGCGCCGCCTATCCGGCGGGAACGGTCTCGGGGGCGCCGAAGGTGCGGGCAATGGAGATCATCGCGGAACTGGAGCGCGACCGGCGCGGGGCGTACGCGGGGGGCGTCGGCTTCTTCGACTTCTCCGGGAACATCGAGACGTGCATCACCATCCGTACGCTGGTGATGAAGGACGGGCTGGCGCACGTGCAGGCGGGCGCCGGGATCGTCTTCGACTCTGATCCGCAGAAGGAGTACGAGGAGTGCCAGCACAAGGCGAAGGCGCTGCTGGCAGCCATCGATGACGCGGAGCGCGGCGAGGGCGGCGGCCGCCCCGCCGGGAGCCTGGGGTACTAGATGGCGCCCGAGGGCCCGCAGCTCATCTCTATCGCCGCCATGGTGCGCGCCGATCGGAAGGTGCTCTTCGTACGACACGCGCGCGGGCCGTTCGCGGGCCGCTGGTCGTTGCCCCTGCGAGGCGTCGCCGACGTTGAGACGGCGGAGGAGGCCATCGAGCGTCTGCTCGGCGACCTGCTGCACGTGAAGCCGGGGCCGTACGAGTTCCTGGACACGCTGTACGTCACCGGCGCCGGGGGCGAGCGCTTCATCGGCAACGCCTTCACCTGCATCGACTGGGAAGGCGACCCGCGCTTCCCGGCGGAGGTGTTCGACGACGCCCTCTGGGCGCCTCCGTCCGATGCTGCGAGCCTGGACCTGCTCCCGGAGATGCGCGACTGGCTGATCGAGGCGTTCGGCGCTTCCGAGGGCGCCCCGCAGGCGGTCGAGTTCGACCCGGCGACGCTCCTGGCGACGCTGGCCGACGCCCGGGGAGAGTTCCTGGCCGCGCTGGACGCCATCCCGGCGGGGCAGCGCGACGTCGCGCTGGACGAGGCGGGGTGGAGCGCACTCGACGTGCTCGCCCATGCCGGGGACGTGGAGGCGTACTACCGGTCCGAGGTGGTGCGCTGCCAGGAGGCGCCGGGCCGGACGTGGCGCATGTTCAACAGCGACCAGTGGTTCGACAGCCACCGGCTGCGGCCGAGGGAGGACGAACCGGCGCTCCGAGCGCGCCTCGAGGCGGTGCGAGCGGAGACCCGAACGTGGCTCACGTACCAGCCGCCGGAGAACCTGGTCGCGTACTTCAACCACCCGGAGCGCGGCGTGGTGCAGGCTGGCAACCGCATCGAGAAGATCGCCGCCCATGACCGCGAGCATGCGGGCCAACTGCGCCGGATGGCCCAGGCGGCGGCGCTTCAAGCCGCTGCGGACGACCTGACCGAAACGGAGGATCAGCCGTGATCCTGCTGATCGATAACTACGACTCGTTCACCTACAACCTCTACCAGTACCTCACCGAACTCGGCGGGGAGGTGGAGGTGCACCGCAACGACCAGATCAGCGTGGAGGACTGCCTCTCGATGGCACCCGAGCGCGTGGTGATCTCCCCCGGGCCGTGCTCGCCGAAGGAGGCGGGTATCTCGGTGGACCTGGTGCATGCGTTCGCGGGGAAGGCGCCGCTCCTCGGGGTGTGCCTGGGCCTCCAGTGCATCGGTGAGGCGTACGGCGGTACGGTGGCGTACGCGGGCGAGATCATGCACGGCAAGACGAGCCTCGTCTCCCATGACGGCAAGGGCGTCTTCGCCGGCCTCCCCGATCCCTTCGAGGCCATCCGGTACCATTCCCTCGCCATCACCCCGGAGAGCGTGCCGGACGTGCTGGAGGTGAGCGCGCGTACGGAGAGCGGCGTCATCATGGGCGCCCGCCACCGCGAGTTCGCCATCGAGGGCGTCCAGTTCCACCCGGAGTCGATCATGACGCAGCACGGGCACGCGCTGCTGCAGAACTTCCTGGACATGCCGGCCGCCCAACCCGCAGGAGCGCACTCGTGATCAAGGACGCCCTCATCGCGCTCGTGGACGAGCGCCGCAACCTCACCGAGAACGAGGCCGCCGAGGCGATGCGCGAGATGATGCGCGCCGGCCTGGAAGGCACGGAGGGTGAGCACGCGACGCAGGCACAGTTCGGTGCGTTCGTCACAGCCATGCGCCTCAAGGGCGAGACGGTCGAGGAACTCGCCGGGATGGCGCGCGCCATGCGCGACCACGCCCTGCGGCTGGAGGTGAAGGCGCAGCCGTTGCTGGACACGGCCGGGACCGGCGGCTCCAAGAAGGTGTTCAACGCCTCCACGGCCGGGGCCTTCGTGGCGGCGGCCTGTGGCGCGAAGGTGGCCAAGCACGGCAACCGGGGAATGACGTCGAAGTCCGGGGCTGCCGACTTCCTCGAAGCCCTCGGTGCGGAGATCGCACTGGGGCCGGAGGGCGTCGCGCAGTGCATCGACAAGGTGGGGATGGGTTTCATGTTCGCCCAGACGTTCCACCCCGCCATGAAGTTCGCCGGCCCGCTGCGACCGCAACTGGGCTTCCGCACGCTGTTCAACATCATGGGACCGCTGACGAATCCCGCGCGCGCGAAGTGTCACGTAATGGGCGCTGCCAACCCCGAGCTGGCGGAGCGCCTCGCGAATGTGCTCGCGCGGCTGGAGATGCGTCACGCCATCGTGGCTGCGGGCCATGGGGGCGTGGACGACATCTCCGTGGTGGGGCCGACCCAGATCTTCGAGGTGCGCGGCAACCAGGTCACGGAGCGGACGATCACGCCGTTCGACCTGGGCCTGAGCGAGCATCAGACCGAGGACATCCTGGGTGGCACTCCGAAGGAAAACGCCGCGCTGATGCGCCAGGTCTTCGCCGGCGACGGCCCCGTCTCCATCCGCGACATGATCGCGGCGCAGGCGGGCGCCGGGGTCTACGTCACCGGCCTGGCGGGCTCGCTGAAGGACGGCGTGAAGATGGCCCTCGAGGCTATCGAGGACGGCGACGCGGCGGCCAAGGTGGCGGCGTTCGTCGAGGCCACACGTCGCGCGGCGGGACGGTGATGGCGTGAGCGCGCGCGTCACCGGCACGATCCTGGACCGAATCGTCGCGGACCGTCGCGTACGGCTCGAGGCCGACCGCCAACTACGCGACGAAGCGTCGCTGCGCGCACGCATCGAGGCGGCGCCGGCGGTGGTGAGCCTCGCCTCGCGGCTGCGGGACGGGCGCATCGCTTGTCCGGCTGGGGCGCGGCTGCGGCTGGTCGCGGAGATCAAGCGCGCATCGCCCAGCAAGGGCGTGTTCGACGCGGACCTGGACGCCGTCGCGCAGGCGCGTGACTACGCCGCCGCGGGCGCGTGCGCGATCTCCGTCCTCACGGAGCCCGACCACTTCCGAGGGGCGATCGAGGACCTCGAAGCCGTGAGCGCCGCCCTGTGCGACGACCCGGATCGACCGGCGCTGCTGCGCAAGGAGTTCATCTTCGATCCCTACCAGGTGGTGGAGGCGCGCGCCTTTGGCGCTGACGCGCTGCTGCTGATCGCCATGCTCCTGGAGCCCTCGACGCTGCGTGACCTGCTCGCGCAGACGCGGGCGCTGGGCATGGAGGCGCTGGTCGAGGTACACGATGAGGCGGAGATGGCCGCCGCCATCGAGGCGGGGGCCAGCGTCATCGGCGTGAACAACCGCGACCTGCGCACGTTCCACGAGGACCTCGGCACCTTCGAGCGCCTCGCGGCGCTGGCGCCCTCGGACGTCACGCTGGTGGCGGAGTCCGCCATCCGGGCGCCAGCCGACGCGCTGCGCATGGCCGAGGCGGGCGCGCACGCGCTGCTGGTCGGCGAGGCGCTGGTGCGATCCGGCACTGTCGTGCAGACGGCGCGCTCGCTGATGCTCGCGCCGGACGCCGCCACCGAGGGCAACACCGTGCGCAACACAGAGGGCGCTCGATGACCCTCGTCAAGATCTGCGGGACGCGCACGCCGGAGGATGTGCTGGCG
>CAYTRA010000007.1:18328-23908 GCA_964439675.1 uncultured Dehalococcoidaceae bacterium | reverse complement strand
GCCTCGGAGACGCGGTCGAAGTCGTCGATGTCGAGCTCGATGCCGGCCTCGGCGGCGATGGCGAGGAGGTGGAGCACCACGTTGGTGGAACCGCCCGTGGAGGCGGCGCAGATGATGCCGTTCTCGAACGCCTCGCGGGTCAGGATGTCGCGTGGCTTCTGGCCACGGCGCAGCACGTCCATCACCAACTCGCCGGCCTGGTAGCCAACGTCCTCCTTGCGAGGATCAGTCGCGCCGACGGTCGCGGACGACATGGGCGACAGGCCCATGAACTCCATCACCGTGGCCATGGTGTTGGCGGTGTACTGCGCGCCACAGGCGCCAGCACCCGGGCATGCCGCCGCCTCCAGCGCCGCGAGGCGCTCGTCCGACATGTTGCCGGCGGCGTGCTGGCCCACGCCCTCGAAGACGTCCTGGATCGTGACGTCGCGATCTTCCCAGCGGCCGGGGTCGATGGAGCCGGAGTAGAGGACCAAGCCGGGGATGTTCAACCTCGCGAGGGCCATGGCCCCCGCCGGGATCGTCTTGTCGCAGCCGACGATGACCACGGCGGCGTCGAAGGAGTAGCCCACCGCACAGAGTTCGATGGAGTCCGCGATCACCTCGCGGCTGATGAGAGAGGCCTTCATGCCCTCAGTGCCCATGGAGATGCCGTCCGAGATGGAGATGGTGTTCACCTCCATCGGCGTGCCACCCGCGGCGCGGATACCGGCCATCACCCGCTGCGCCAGCGCGCGCTGGGAGTAGTTGCACGGCATGGTGCCGATCCACTCGTGCGCCACCATGACCAGCGGCTTCTTGAGGTCCTCGCGGTCGTAGCCGACCGAGGCGAAGTAGGAACGGGCAGCCGCGCGGTCCGGGCCGTCCACCAGCGTGCGGCTCCGATGCCGCATGTCGAATGCGTCTGCCATCAGGGGGGCTCCTCGCCGTGCGCTATGTCGAGTGCGACAGCATCGTACCGCCCGTCACGAACTCGGGCGACGCTCCGAGGCCCTCGAGGAGACCGGAGGACGCCTCGAGGTCGCGGCTACGCACCGAGGGCGCGCGTGATGGCCGCCACCGCATCGCGCCGGAGACGGTAGTAGGCCCACGAGCCTCGACGCTCGCGCTCCACCAGGCCGGCCTCCAGCAGCACCTTCAGGTGGTGGCTCACCGTCGGCTGCGCCAGCCCGACCGGCTCGATGAGGTCGCACACGCAGGCCTCCTGCTGGTCGGTCGCGGCGATCATCGAGAGCAGCCGGACGCGGGCCGGATCGCCCAGCGCCTTGAAGACGCGCGCAGCCACCACGGCCTCCTCCTCCGAGATTGCTTCGCCCAGGATGTCCGGGCAGCAGATCTGCTCGGAGGCGGCCATGGGGAGGGGCTGTAGGGTGTCGGTGCTCATGCCAGCAGTCTAGCATCGGCATCGACAAAGTTCGATATTGACAACCATCGATGGCGGATCAAGGATATCGACGAACTTCGATACAGCCGGGGCGCTGAGGTCGTACCGGCATGAGATGGAGGAATCCGTGATCGAGATTGCCATGGCCCCGAGCACCCAGCCCGTCGGGAGCGACCCCTGCTGCTCCGATGACTGCTGTGGCGAGGGGTGCTGCTAGCGACATCCGAGGCGTACCGACGCCGCACCGAAGCGGGGCGCGTTGGCGCCCCGCTTCGAGCGCGCCCCGAGGGGCCCAACGAGCGTCCTCGATCCCTCGGGACACAGGGCCGATAGCGCGACGAACAGAAGCACGCCTATCATCGCTTCGCCGGCGCCGGTGCCGGAACGCGAGAGGACGACCTGAATGTTCAGCAAGATTCTGCTTCCGCTGGACGGCTCTGATCTGGCGCGAGAGGCGTTGGATGACGCGACCGTGCTCGCGCAGAAGACCGGCGCGGAGGTCGTCCTCGTCCAGGTGGTGGACTCAGAAGCGCAGTTGATCTCGCAGGTCTCCGGCATGGCCATCGAGCCCATGATGGGCGAGGTGACGGTGGACGCGGCCCGCTCCGCCGTGGCAGCCCAGCGCGCCGGCGCGGAGAAGAACCTCGCGGGGGCGAAGGCGAGCCTTGAGGCCGCCGGCGTGAAGGTCACCACCGTCATCCGCGAGGGCAACCCCGGCGACCAGATCGTCAAGACGGCGGATGAGCACGGCTGCGACGTGGTGGTCATGGCCACCCACGGCCGCACGGGCTTCCGTCGGGCGATCCTCGGCTCCGTCGCGGACCACGTGGCCCGCAACACGGAGAACGCCAGCGTGCTCCTGGTCCACCCGAAGAAGGACTAGCGCCGGAGGGCGTCCGCGCTCGCGCTGCCCCTACTCGTCGTCGTCGTCCTCGTCGTCTTCGTCCTCATTGAGGGGCGGGACTTCGAGGTCTTTCGAATGCCCGTTGGTGTGCGGGCAGAAGTGCGGCTGGCCCTCGGCCTCCAGTGGCTGGTGGCATAGCGGGCAGAGCGGGCGACCGCCTGACACGGCGTCCTCGATGCCGGCCATGAGGGCGATCGCCTGGTCGCGGCTGATCTCCATGCGGAAGGCCGGCGAGCCACCTCGTTCGAGCGTGGGCACGTCGTCCGCGAGGAGGATCACCCGCTCGTTGTCGGTGTCGTAGTCCAGGCCCAGGCGCGCCACCTGCATGTCCACCTGCGCGGTCTGGGGGAAGTTCCCAACGGGTTCAACCTCGGCGGTCGGGCGCCCTCGCTGTCGCGAGCGCTCCGCGATGATCTGGGAGAACAGCCGGCCCAGCTGCGCCAGTTGCTCCTTCTCCAGCCACAGCGCAGCGTACGAGTCGCCGGAGCGCGCTCGCACGCGGAACGTCCGCTGGCCGGGCTGGCCAATCGCTTCCGCGTCGACAGCGTCGACGAGGCCGAAGTCGATCATCAGGGTCCTGTCTCATCGTCGCGCCCGGCCCCGGACGGGGCGGACGGCCGGGGGCGAGGGTGTGGCGGCGAGCGTACGAGTGCTCTGCGCGTGGGGTCAACGCGAAGGCGGCCCGCCTGCGCTAGTCTGCGCGCGTGCGGGACTGACGAGGACGGGAGCACATCGTGGCGGACGAGGCGGAGCAGGCAGCGGGCGACCTCCCCTTCCTCACCATCGCGGAAGCAGCCGCGCGCATCGAGGACGGCGGGCTCTCGCCCGTGCAACTCACCGAGGCCGTGCTTGCGCGCATCGAAGCGACCGAGCCCGCCCTCAACTCCTACGTCACGGTCACGGCCGAACTCGCGCGGAGGCAGGCCGCCGCCGCCGAGGAGCGCGCACGCAAGGGTGAACGCCTCGGGCCGTTGGACGGCATCCCCGTGGCTGTGAAGGACCTCTACGACACTGCCGGCGTGGTCACGACCGGCGGTACGGGCGCCTACCGCTTCCGTGTCCCCGCGGAGGACGCCACCGCCGTCGCCCGCCTCTTCGAGGCGGGGGCGGTCATGACCGGCAAGACCAACACGCACGAACTGGCCTTCGGCGGCACCACGAACAACCTGCACTACGGCGCCACCCACAACCCGTGGGAACTCCAGAGGTCGCCCGGCGGCTCCTCCGGCGGGTCAGGGGCAGCCCTCGCGGCGGGGCAGGCACTCGGTGCGCTGGGGTCGGACACCGGCGGTTCTATTCGCATTCCGGCGGCGTTCTGCGGCATCACCGGGCACAAGCCGACGTACGGCCTCGTCAGCCGCTGGGGGGTCATCCCGTTGTCCCACACGCTGGACCACGCCGGCCCCATGGCCCGCACGGCGCTGGACTGCGCGCTCCTCCTGAATGCGCTCCAGGGCTACGACGAGCGTGACCTCGACAGCATCGAGCGCCCTCGCCAGGACTTCGCCGACGGGATCGACCGCGACGTTCGAGGGCTGCGGCTGGCCGTCATCCCCTCGATGCTGTGGAACACGCAGCCGGCGGTGCAGGCCAACTTCGAGGCGTCGCTGGACACGCTCCGCTCGCTGGGGGTGGAGGTCACCACCGCGGAGCCGATGGCCGGCGAGGGCGACTGGCGGAACCGCCTGGTGAACATCATGCGCGTGGAGGCGTACGACTACGCGGAACACTTGATGTCGCGGACGGTCCCTCAGATCGGCGGGCCGGTGCGCAACCGCATCGAGCCCGGAGGCACCGTGCCGGCCTGGACCTACGCGCGTGAACTGGACGAACGAAAGCGCGTGGAGCGCTCCTTCGAGCGGTGCCTGCGCGAGGAGCGCCTCGACGGGTACGTCCTGCCGACGTCTCCCATCACGGCCTTCGGCATCGACCCCGACCCGACACGCGATCAGGCGCCGCCCGCGATCTTCCAGAACACGACCGTCTTCGACCTCACGCACCAGCCCTCGATCAGCGTGCCCAACGGGTTCGATGCGGAGGGGCTGCCCACCGGCCTGATGATCACGACGGGGCTCTGGCAGGACGCCCTCGCGCTGCGCCTCGGACACGCGTACCAGCAGGCGACGGACTTCCACACGCAGCGGCCGCCGCTCTAGGCCGCTCGCTCCGTACGATGCGTGCATGAGCCTCCCGGAGCCGCCCGAGGACCTGGGCCTGACGCGCGACGAGCCCATGGCTCGCCACACCTACATCCGCCTGGGCGGCCCAGCCGCCTACTTCGCGTCGCCCCCGGACCTCGAGGCGCTCGACCGCATCGGGGTATGGGCGGCCGAAGCGGGGCTGCCGCTCCGCGTGGTCGGCGGCGGCTCGAACATGCTCGTCGCGGACCAGGGCATCCGAGCGGTTGTCGTCTCGCTCCGCCGCGCCTGCGGCGCCTTCACCTTCGAGGGCAAGGAGTTGCAGGCAGGCGCCGCCGTGATGCTCCCCGCCCTCGCGAAGGCGGCCGCGGAGCGCGAACTGGGCGGCCTCGAGTTCGCCATCGGCATCCCCGGTTCCGTCGGTGGCGCGCTCCAGACCAACGCCGGCATCGGCGACGGTCGTTGCATCGCCGACCGCGTCCGCAGCGTCGAGGTGCTCCGCGATGGGCGTCGCGTCCGCCTCGGACGGGACGAGGTGACGTGGGAGTACCGCACCACCTCGCTCCGCGGCTCGGGCGACATCGTGCTCGGCGCACGCCTCGAACTCACGCCGCGGCCGAGGGCCGAGGTGGAGGCGGAGATGCGACGCCTGCTGGAGGCACGCCAGCGCACACAGCCGACGGCCGAGCCGAACGCCGGCTCGATGTTCCGGAACCCCCCGGGCGACCACGCCGCGCGCCTCATCGAAGCGGCAGGATGCAAGGGGCTGCGCTCGGGCGGCGCGCAGGTCAGCACGCTGCACGCGAACTTCATGGTCCACGACGGCGGGGGCGCCACCTCGGACGTCCTCGCGCTGATGGCGGAGGTGCAGCACCGGGTGCGGGACGCCTTCGGTGTCTGGCTCACGCCGGAGGTGGAGTGGTGGGGCGACGGCCCCCTCCCCGAGGCGTACCGCCCACCCGAGGACGTCCCGGATGGAGGCGAGGGCTAGCCTCGCTCCTCCGGCTTCGCCACTCGCACGATCGTCCAGTGTCGCAACTGCGCCAGTGGCGCGCCGTCCTCGCCCTGCATCAGCAGGTCGAAGTTGGCGAAGTGGTGGCCCTTTCGCTCGTAGATGTCCAGCAGGTGCGCCCCGGTCACGATCTTCTGCCCGC
>CAYTRA010000007.1:4746-18228 GCA_964439675.1 uncultured Dehalococcoidaceae bacterium | reverse complement strand
GGGGATCGGGGTGGGCGACGGCTGCGGGGTCATGTCGCCCGGCTTCGTGAGGTCGCCCAGCCACGGCGCATCACCGACGCCCACCGACGCCACGACGCAGAGCACGCCGTCCTGGTTCGTCATGGTCACGGTGTGCGCGTCCGGCGCGGCGTCACTGCCCGGCTCCACCCGGACCGCAAGCCGGTCGCCCGGGTAGGTCGGCTGGCGGAACAAGAAGTCCGCCCACCCTCGCTCCAGCCAGCCCTCGCCCAGCGCCTCGAGGATGGCATCGGTCGCCCAGCCCCAGACGGTCACGCCACCGACCAGGGCGCCCCGGAAGCCGAACTGCTGCGCCACCTCCGTGGAGTGGATGGGATTGCCGATGGTGGGGCTGTCCTCGTTGGACAGGAACGCATCGATGGTCTGTTCGACGACGGCCATGACGACCTCCAGCAGCGGGGGCGAGCGTTGCGCCGCGGGATGATAACAGCGGTAGTGCACGCCTCGGGGGTGGCACACCGTGAGATAGGGCGTGACGCCTGGGTGTAGGCGCCGATAATCGCCGCATGAGGGATGCGGGAAGCCAGTCGGAGGCGGCGAGCGAGCCGGCGCCGTCCTCCAGCGTCGCGGAGAGCGCGGAAGCGCTGGACACCGTGCTCCAGGAGATGGAGGACGTCCTCCGCGACCTGAGCGAGGGCACCCGACGCGCGGCGGCGCGCGCCACCCCGCAGCAGATGCGCCGGCGCTACGCGGACATGGAGCGCGCGCTGCTGCGGCTGCGCACAGACCTGCATCGCGTCTCGCACATGGCCGTCCCCCCACCCGTCCGCCGCGCTGCCACTGAGGCGGAACAGCGCGTCACGACGGCCCTGGACGTGGTCGTCGGCACTGTGGCGCCGGGCGAGGTGCAGGCCACCGCAGCCCGCGAGGGCGAACGACTGGTCCGCGCCGCGCAGAGCACGATGCTCACCGCCCGGGCGCAGTTGCGCCCTCAGATCGTGCACAACGCCGCCCGTGTCGACCGGCTGCTGGACTACTGGCAGGCGGGGCTCTTCCGCATCCTGTGGCTGATCGTCCCGCCTGAGGCGTTGGTGCGGACGTGGCGCTTCCAGGCGCTGGTGGTCTCGCGCTTCCTCACGGACATCGCGCTACAGATGCTGCTCTACGGCGCCCTCATCGCGACTGCCCGGGGTGGAGGCGGCGCGCTGGACGCGGCAGCGCTCGGTGTCGCCTCGTTGCTGCCGGGGGTGGCGCTGGGGCTGTACGGCGGCGCGCTGGCGGACGCCCTGCCGAAGCGGGTGGCCCTCGCGCTCGCTTACCTCGGGATGGCGGTGGCGTGCTTCGCCGTCGCCTGGGGGACGGCGGCGGGGTTCTGGTCGCTGGTGGTGGTGCTGTTCATCGTCCGCGCCCTCCACCAGGTCTCCCAGCCGTCGGAGGCCTCCGCCGTGCCGATGGTGGCAGACGCGGCCGAACTGGCCTCCGCCAACTCCGTGATGTCGCTCGCCTCGTCCGCGGGGGAGGTGACCGGCAAGGCCGTGCTGGCGCCGATCCTCGTACGCGCCTCGGGGGTGCGGGCCGTGGTGACCGTGGCGGGGATCCTCTTCGTCCTCGCTGCCACGCGCGTCTTCGACCTCGTGTTCGAGCACGAGCGACGCATCGAGGCGCACGACAGCGCCGAGCCGGAGGAACAGGTGGAGTCCCGCCCTGTGCGAGACGCCCTCGCGTGGCTGGCGCAGAGCCGGGACGTGCTGTGGATGCTGCTGCTGGCGGCCGTCGCCAGCACGGTGGGCGTGGTGCTGGGCATCCTGGGCCCGCAGTACACGAAGGCGGTGCTGGACGTGGACCCGGCGAATGCCCTCTACGTATTCATGCCGGCCGCCGGAGGCCTCCTCATCGCCCTGGCCGCAGCGCCGCCGCTCATCCGCCGCTTCCAGGAGCGCACCGTCGCGGCGGCGGGCTTTGCGTGCGCCTCGGTGTCCATCGCGAGCCTCGGGCTCGTGGACCAGGTCGCGCTGGTGGTCGGCCCGCTGATCGTCGTGGAGCCGGCCGGGAACAACGAGCGAGTGATCGTGGCGGCGCTCCTCAGCGTGCCACTCGGCGTCGGGACCACGCTGGCAGCGGCAGCCACCCAGACCTACGTGGGTCGTAGCGTCCCGCCCGCAATCCACGGGCGGGCGTTCGCGATCATGGGGACGCTGAAGGACGGGCTCGCCGTGCTGCCGCTCCTCGGCTTCGGGTACGCCTCGGGGGTGGTGGGGATCCGAGCGGTGCTCGTGGCGGCTCCGCTCGCGCTCCTCGCGCTCGCGGGGGTGGTGGCGTGGCTGTCCACCAGGTTCGGTCGCCACCATGCGTCAGCAGCGGGCACGCCCTAGCGCCCGCTCACGGGCCCCCGAATGCAGTACGTCGTTTCCGCGCTTCAGACAACCGCCTCCGGGACACTCCGTTTCGAGCGTTTGGTGGAGGTTTGGCATCGAGTGTCACGATGCCGACTTAGAGCGTAGTAGCCGCTGGCAGCTTTGGAATTCAGGGTGTGGGGGATGACGCAACGTTCTAGATGGCGTTATCTTGCTGTTGGGCTAGTATCCCTACCGCCCGGGGGCATACCCAGCAAAGTCCTCTGTTCTTATTCATCATCGGGAGAGTGGAATGCCGCGGTTCAAGAAACTGGATCCGTCGGAGGTCGTTGTTGGACGCGGCCCCGCGAAGATCTCACGCGAGCCTTATCTCAAGGCAATTCAGTCCGCAGATGCTGGCTCCATCGAACTGGACGACAGCGATCGCCCCGGCACCGTGAAGCGCCTCCTTCGGGAGGCGGCCCGCGACCTGGGCATCAAGGTGCGTTCCTCCTGGGCGGACGACACCCAGCGCGTGCTGGTCTGGAAGAAGTCGCCCGAGGCCCTGGCGGCCGCGGGAAGGCGCCGCGGATAGCCGCCTCATTTCCACGCTGACCTGCGCGCACTCGCGCGCGTAACATCGGCGGCCGGGAGGCCGTCGATGTCGCGTTATGTGCTCGCCCTCGACCAGGGCACCACCTCGTCCCGAGCGCTGCTCTTCGACGAGCGCGGCCACGCGGTGGCTACCGCACAGTACGAGGTGGCCGCGCACTTCCCGCATCCCGGCTGGGTGGAGCAGGACCCGCGCGAGATCTGGGACGCGCAGGTGCGCGCCGCGCGCGAGGTGTTGGCGCAGGCCGGCGCCAAGGCGAGCGACATTGTCGCCATCGGCATCACGAACCAGCGCGAGACGGCGCTGGTGTGGGACCGTGCCACGGACGAGCCGATCTACCCGGCGATCGTGTGGCAGTCACGCCAGACCGCCGACCTCTGCGAGGACCTCCGCACTCGAGGGCTGGAGTCTCTCGTGCGAGAGCGCACCGGCCTCGTGATCGATGCCTACTTCTCCGCAACGAAAGTCCGTTTCATCCTAGACGCCGTCCCCGGCGCGCAGGAGCGCGCCGAACGAGGAGAACTCGCCTTCGGCACGGTGGACACCTGGCTCCTGCACCACCTCACCGGCGGCGCCTTGCACGCCACCGACGCCACGAACGCCTCCCGCACTCTCCTGTACGACATCCATCGTGGCGAGTGGGCGGACGACCTCCTGGCCATGCTCGACATTCCGAGGGCCATGCTGCCCGAGGTGCTGCCTTCCCTCGGCTCATTCGGCGCGACGACTCCGGACGTGCTGGGCGCGGCCATCCCGATCCGGGGTGTCGCCGGCGATCAGCAGGCAGCGCTGTTCGGCCAGGGCTGCCTCGCGCCGGGACAGGCGAAGAACACGTACGGCACCGGCTGCTTCCTCCTGATGCACGGTGGCGCCGAGGCGGTCGCATCCTCGAACGGGCTGCTGACCACGGTCGCCGCCACGGGCGCGGACGAGCGCTGCTATGCGCTGGAGGGCAGCGTCTTCGTCGCCGGCGCCGCGGTGCAGTGGCTGCGGGACGGCCTCGGCCTCGTCACCAGCGCCGAGGAGACCGAGGGCGTGGCTCGCTCCGTCCCGGACACGGCCGGAGCGTACCTGGTGCCCGCGTTCACGGGCCTCGGCGCGCCCTACTGGGACGAGTCCGCTCGGGGGGTCCTCGTCGGGCTCACGCGCGGCACGGAGCGCGCGCACATCGTGCGGGCCACGCTGGAGTCGATCGCCTTCCAGACCCGCGATCTCGTCGAGTGCCTCCAGGCCGATGCCGGGCGTCCCCTGGAGGCGTTACGCGTGGACGGCGGCGCGTGCCGCAACGGCTTCCTGATGCAGTTCCAGGCCGACATGCTCGGCATCCCCGTCCATCGGCCGGCGCAACTGGAGGTCACGGCCCTCGGCGCGGCGGGGCTGGCCGGGGTGGCCTCGGGCTTCTGGGCGTCCCCGCGCGAGTTCTGCGACGCCACGTCGAGCGGCCTCGAGGTGTTCGAGCCCTCGATGTCACAGGCCGAGCGGGACGCACGGTACGAGGGCTGGCGACGCGCGGTGGAGCGCTCTCGAGGGTGGGCGGGCGAGTAGCGGCTCAGCCGGGGCGCAATTCGCGCCGCATCAGCCACACGGCGAGCGCCATCAGCACGAGCGCCCCCACCCCGAGGATCACGAGGTCGCACGGCGTCCGCATCACGCCTCGAAGCATCACGTCCTGCAGGGTGCGCAGGGCGAACGTGGCGGGAAAGAGGTAGGCGGCGCTGTCTACGGGCGGCTTCATGCGATCGAGGGGGAACACGAACCCGCTGAAGAAGATCGAGCCGAGCAGGAACAGCATCGCCACCTGCGTCGCCTGCTGCGCGCTGGCGGACAGCAACGAGATCACGAACCCGATCCCCAGGGAGCACGCCACCAGTAGCGCGAGTGTGCCCGCGACCACGAGCCACGATCCGATCACCGGCACGCCCAGCACGCCGACCGCCAGGCCGATGAGGGCGGCCGCCGCGACTGCGCAGAGCAGCCCGTACGCCAGGTAGTTGCCGGCGACCACCTCGCCCGCTCGGATCGGGGCCACGCGCAGCATGTCCGTGACGCGCAGCAACCGCATCCGCGACAGCGTGAGCGCGCCGAGGGTGATCGCCAGGTGCTGGGTCAACAGCGCGATGACCCCCGGCGAGTAGAAGGCGGTATACGTCGCGTCGATGGGGGTGACGTCCTCCAGTTGCAGTTCGAACGGCGCGCTGACCACCTGCGGGTCCAGCGCGAATACCGACCCTGCCACCGCATCGATCTCGTCCAGCGACGACCGGATCTCCGCGATGTCCTGGTCCGTCGGCAGGCCGTCCTCGCCCACCTCGTCGAGGCGTGTCGCGACACGGTCGACGGTCGCCTGGAGGGCGTCCACGGCCTCGCGGAGGCGGACGGCCTGGTCCGCGGCGCGGCCCAGCCCCGGCACGATGCCGGCGAACCGCTCGGCAGTGGCGGTCGCATCCTCCACGGAGCGTGACAGCGGCCCCAGCGCGGACTGGAGTTCCGCCACCTGCCGCCGCGCCGAGGACAGTTCGCCTCGCGCGTCATCGAGCAGGTCCACGTAGCGGCGCGCGTCGGTCGTGAGGTCGTCCACGTTGCCGACGCCCTGCTGCGCGTCCTCCACAACGCGCGCCACGGTTCGCTGGTTGATCGCCGCGATCTGGTCGCGCAGGTACGCGCGGGCGTAGGAGCGCCGCACCGGGTCGACCTCTCCGATGAGCACGTGCAGCGGGATGCGCTCGCCCGTGTCGATGAATGACTCGAGGTCCTCCGGCGCGACGATGACGGCGTCGATCTCGCCTCGCTCCAACGCACGGCGGGCCAGGGGCAGGCTCTCGACGAAGCCTCGGAAGTCCAGGTGCTGTTCCAGTTCCGCCAGGTACGGCTCCAGTACGGCCTCGCGGCCCGGCTCCTGCACCACGACCGTCCGAGGCCGGGGCCCGCCCAGTTCGACGCCCGCGCCGAACGCGAACAGGAGCAGGAACGGCGCCACCACCAGCGTGAACATCAGCGCCGGCTGGCGGGCGACCTCGCCCACCCACTGCTCGAAGAACGCGAGCGTGCCGAAGAGCGAGCGCCTCATGCGCGCCCGGTCGGAGCGGAGGCGCCGCTCTCGCCAGCCTCGACGCGCGCGTCCTCCACCAGGCGGAGGAACACGTCCTCGAACGAGGCCGGGTGCGAGTCGATGGCTCGCACCTCGATGCCGCGGTCGCGCAGGGCTTCCGTCACCAATGGGATGGCGCGCTCCCCGTCGTCTGCGACCACGTTGATGCGGCCGGGCGCCGCCTCGCGGACGTGCTGTACGCCGGGGAGGTCCCACACCGCCGCCACGTCCGCCCGGCGCACCCCCGGCGCCTCGAGCGCGACCGTGTCCGGCAGCGACGCCTGCCCTCGCAGATCCGAGGGCGCGCCGGAGGCGACGACGCGACCGGCGCGCATGATCGCCACGCTGTCGCAGTGCTCGGCCTCCTCGATGATCTGGGTCGTGAGGAAGACCGTGGTGCCGCGCGACTGGATGTCGCGCAGGAGGTCGCGGATGCGGGTGCGCAGGACGGGGTCGAGGCCCGCCGTCGGCTCGTCCACTACCAGGAAGCGCGGCTGGTGGAGGAGCGCGCACGCCAGCGAGAGTCGGCGCTTCATGCCGCCGGAGATGTCCCGCGCCAGCCGCTTCCGAGCATCCCAGAGGTCCAGGTACTCCAGCACCTCGCGGATGCGGCGCCGCCGGTGGAACCACCCGAGCCCGTACAGCCCGGCCACGAACCGCGCGTTCTGCTGCACCGTAAGCACGGGGTACAGGCTGAACTCCTGCGGTAGGTAGCCGATGCGCTTGCGGTCAGCCGGTCCGAACGCGCGCGGGTCCACCCCCAGCACGCTCACCTCGCCCTCGCTGGCATCGAGGAGGCCGACGGCGATGCGCGCCAGCGTGGTCTTGCCGCACCCGCTCGGCCCCACCAGGCCGAACAGGTGCCCCTCCCGCACGTCGAGGTCAATGTCGCTCAGGACCTCAAGGTCCCCGAAGTGACGTCCCACACCCTGCATGTGCAGCGCGTAGGGAGCGGATGGTCCAGGACCAGACGGCTCGCTACTCACGGTCTGCTAGCCCTGTCCGCTAGCCCTGAAAGGTACAGGCCGCCTGCTCCGTACCCGTCTCGTCCCGCACGACGATGCTGAGGTCCACGGAGGCCACGGCCCCGGCGAGATCCGCGCAGAGTTGCTGCGCATCCTCCGCCGCCTGCACGTCCTGGGACACGGTCACGGTGAGTTGCCCGGAGTCGTACTCCACATCTGTGATCACGGCGGAGTTGAACGAGGAAGCGGCGCCGTCCAGCAGCGTCTGCACCTCCGTCAGGTTGCCCAGGATCGCCTCGCGGTTGATCGCGTCACCGCCGTCCGCAGTCGTCGCGCCGCCATCGAGGCCCAGCGGATCACCTTCGGCCTCGGACGCATCGCAGGCCGCGAGCAGCGCTAGCGCTGCGAGGGCGAGCATGGGGAAGAGGAGGGCGCGGACGCTTCGGCGTGCGCGCCAGGAAGTTGAAGTGGGAAGCACAATCGCTCCGTCAGTGCAGACCCCGCATGGCGCAACACCACGCTGGGGCGAAGCGATTGCGCACCCCTGCAACCTAGCCGTGCAGGCTCACACTCGCGTCATCCACCGGGAGCAGTGCTTACAAATGCGTGGGGAGGACTGCGCGTCCTACCCGAGCGATCGTGCTTCCTCGCAGGTGGGGAAGATCACCTGTTCCGCCTGTGCCGCCTGGTCCATGAGCCCGGAGCGCGCAAACTGGACGACGACTTCCATGCCGGCGACGCACTCCTGGAGGAGTTCGACGTGGTGCTGGCGGGACTGCAACGTCTCCTGCTGCGTCTCCAACTCCGTGTTGACCTCGTCCAGTTGCTCGCGCAGTTCCACCGTCTGCTGCTGCGCCTGCGCCAGCGTGCCCTGGCTTTCGGAGGCCTCCTCCGTCAGCGCGGCCAGTTCGCCCTCGGCGGCGTCGGCCCGCTCCTGCGCGGCCGCGAGGTCGGCGCGCACCTGCTCCAGTTCCCCGCCCAGCCGGTCCACCTCGCGCAGCGCGGCGGCCTCGGCCTGGCGGGCCTCGGTGACGCCGCTGCTACCGCCGAGGAGCAGGAGCGGCGCGATCAGCCCCACGCTGAGGACGCCCGCGACCATGACGGTCAGCCACAGCGGCACTCGCGCGGCCCCGAAGCGCCGCGCGGCAGTCTTGAGGCCGGACTCGCTGACCGCGGCGTCGTAGGCGTCGTCTCGAGGATCAGCGCTGGTGTGACGCCGGATGCCCAGACGGCCCAGGAAGCCGCCGAAGCCCGTGGTGACCGGCTCCGGCAGTGGTGGAAGCGCCTCGCCGCAGCGGAGGCAGTACTCCCACGTCTCACCCACAGCCGTGCCGCATTCCTGGCAGTTGCGCATGCCGCCCCCTCGCCGTCGCCTCATCGAGGCGTGGCTACCCCGCCCACATGCCCCGCACGCAGGCCGACCAGCGGACGCAACAAGCCCGCCGAACCCGTTGCTAGAACGCAGGGAGGGCAGGATGCGTTGAGCGCTGGTGCGAAGAATGACCAGATTCGAGGCACACCCCGTGCCACCCGAGGTCCTCCGGTGGCGGTGCACGTACGAGCCTGGCCAGTGGTGGGAGTGGCGCGCCGAGAGGGATTCGAACCCCCGACCGGCAGATCCGAAGTCTGCTGCTCTGTCCCCTGAGCTACCGGCGCGTGCTCCCAGTGTACCGACAAGCACCGCCACAGATCAGCCGCACGCCGACCGCCCCCTGGACGGCACGTATCATCGAGGCATGAGTAATCCCGAGGTGCCGGACGAGGCGAAGGCGGCGCTCCGCGCGGTGATGCAGACGCACGCAGCCGGCAACATCGATGGCGCGCTCACCGCTGCGGAGGAGGTCCTGCGCCGCTGGCCGTCCTACGCGCAGGCCCGGTCGTACTTCGGACAGACGCTGGTGACGCGCAAGCGCCGCTTCGCCGACGGCCTGGTCGAGCTGGAACGCGCGGTGCAGGACGGCGGGGACGATCCGTACATCCTCTACACGGCGGGGTGGTGCCAGGAGTTCGTCGCCAACGCGCTGGCGAAACCCAAGGGTGGACCGCACCAGCCAGTGTCAGCGAGCGCGGACGAGTTGTACGCTTCCGCGAACGCGCTGTTCCTCCGCGCGCTGGACAAGGATCCGGACGACCAGTTGCTGGGCGACATTGAGGACATGCTCAACGTGATCTCGAATGTCACGGGTGAGCCCTGGGACGACGGCGAGGAGGTGGAGCGTGCCGCACCTCGACCTCGATGACGGCTTCCGGCTGTACTACGAGACGCACGGGCCGGCGCCGGGCAGCGCTGGTGCGGGCACGCCCGTCCTGCTTGCGCACGGCGCCGGTGGGAACGCCATGTCGTGGTGGCAGCAGGTTCCCGCATTCGCCGACCGTTACCCCGTCATCACCTTCGACCACCGCGCCTTCGGCCGCTCCCCGGACCTCGAGGAAGGCCCCGGCCGCATCGGCTTCGGCACGGACGTCCGAGCGCTGCTCGACCGGGTGGGCGCGGAGCGCGTTCACTTCGTCGCGCACTCGATGGGTGGGCGCACCGCCTTCGGTCTGCTCTCGCGCAACCCGGAGCGCCTCGCCTCGCTGACCTACTCCGGCACCAACGGCGGCTGTGTGGACGACCGCTATCGAGCGCTCAAGCGACGGCTGGAGGAGGAAGGCGTGCTCGCGGGCTCGCTCCTCTCCCGCGCCATGGCGGAGGGCTATGGCGAAGAGTCGCCGGAGATGCGGTACCTCTACCTGCGCATCCGTTCGCTCAACCCATCGCGGCCCGCGGACTTCCTGAAGCCCACCGGGCGCATGGTGAACTACCGGGGCTCTACCGCGCAGCGGCTGGTCGACAGCGGCCTGCCGATCCTCTGGATCGTCGGCGAGCACGACCGGGTGGTGCACCCGGACCTGATCCGCCTCTCCCACGAACTGACCCCGGGCTCCCGTTTCCACCTGGTGAGCGGCGCGGGGCATTCGGGCTACTTCGAGCGCCCCCACGACTGGAACGCCGCCGTCCGCGGCTTCATCGACGACGCGGAGTCGCGCCTCGATGCCGCGGCGGGCGCGTCAGCCGACGTAGCGCTCTAGCACCACCCTTCCAGACAGGGCCACCACCCCAGAGAGGACTGCACCCGTGCAACCGAGCGAACAGATCACGGCCTACATCGAGGGCTATGACGACTGGCGAGGCGAGACGCTGGCCCGGCTCCGCGAACTGATCCTGGAGGCCGACCCGGCCCTGGCCGAAGAATGGAAGTGGAAGAGCCCCGTCTGGTCACGGGAGGGGCTGGTCGTGAGCGTCGGTGGCTTCAAGAACCACGTAGGCGTGAACTTCTTCCAGGGCGCCTCGCTCCAGGACCCGAAGGGCCTGTTCGAGGCCGGCCAGGACGCGAAGGTCATGCGCTCAATCCGGCTGAAGCAGGGAGACTCGCTGGACGAGTCCGCGTTCCAGGACCTGGTCCGGGAGGCCGTCTCCTACAACACCGGCACGTAAGTCCCGTCAGCGCCCCAGCGCCCGCGCGGCCTGCGAGATGTGCACCTCGTCGTGCTCCAGCGTGTGCTGCATCCACCAGTGCAGGTCGAACGTCCCGATCTCCGGCTGCGTGCCGAGGCGACGCCAATCCTCCTCGGTGAGCCGGTGCAGGATCGCGCTGGTGGCTGCGCGCTGGATGCGGAAGCCCTCGCGAAGTTCGTCCAGCGTGTCGGCGCCGCGCCAGCGGGAGTCGGCCCATGCCAGCTCGTCGAACGGGACGAGCGAGGGCTGATCCTCCATCAGCATGCGCACGGTGCGGAGGCGCATGACCATGAACTCGTCGTCACGCAGGTGCGCCAGGACGGTGCGCGCCGGCCACTCCCCCGGCGCCGGCACGCGATCCAGGTCCCCCTCGCTCGCGCCGCGCACCGCCTCGGCCAATCGTGCCGGCGACTCAGCGAGGCGAGCGACGAGGTCGGCGGTCGGCAGGTCGCCCCGCAGGACTTCAACAGGTTCGGTGCCAGGTTCGGGGGCTGCCATGTGGAACGTCCGCTCCTCGCTCGTCGTCAAAACGGGAAGCGCGGATTCTACGCGAGCGTGCCGTCCGGGGGTTGCACCCATAGGTCGACGGCCTCAGACTTCGTGGACTCGCTACATGATGTTGTAGTGACCCATCGAGAGAGTTTCGCCCGCACTCGCTTGCGTGAGCAGCAGCGCGGCGTCACACTGACGTCATATCGACGTCTCATCATCAGTGTCCATCGAATCGAGTCGAACATGCCCGAACCGCCCGGGAACACCGACGCCGCCATCGTCGTGCGTGGACTGACGAAGTCCTACGGCAAGGTGGCAGCCCTCCGAGGGATCGACCTGGAGGTCGAACGCGGCATCGTCTTTGGCCTGCTGGGGCCAAACGGCGCCGGGAAGACCACCCTGGTCCGCATCCTCACCACCCTGCAGCCGCCCTCCAGCGGCACGGCCCACGTCGCCGGCTACGACGTCCAACGGGACGCCGAGGCCCTCCGACGCTCGATTGGCCTCGCCGGCCAGTTCGCCGCCGTGGACGACCAGCTGACGGGCTTCGAGAACCTGGAGTTGGTGGCGCGCTTCTACCACCTCCCCAAGGACGAGGCCCGACGCCGGGCGCACCGGCTCATCGAGCGCTTCGACCTGGTGGAGGCGGCCGGACGCCGCGCGATCACCTACTCCGGCGGCATGCGCCGCCGGCTAGACCTGGCCGCCGCGCTGGTCGCGGAGCCGGAGGTGCTCTTCCTGGATGAGCCCACCACCGGCCTGGACCCGCGCAGCCGCCTGGACCTCTGGGTCGCCATCGAGGAACTGGCACGGGGCGGCACCACGGTGCTGCTGACCACGCAGTACCTGGAGGAGGCTGACCGCCTTGCCTCGCGTATCGCGGTAGTGGATCACGGGCTGGTGATCGCGGAGGGCACGGCCGGCCAGTTGAAGGAGCGCGTGGGCGGCCGCGTGGTCGCCGTGCAGGTGGCGGACGCCGCCCGCCTGGACGAGACCGCGGGTGTCCTCGACCGGTTCGGGGCCACCCCGCACGTGGACGTGGCGGCACGCGAGGTGAGCGTGGGCGTGTCGCAGGACGCGAGCGTCATCGCAGAGGTGGTGCGCACGCTGGACAGCGCGGGCATCGCGATCGCCGACCTGCAGTTCCGCCAGCCGAGCCTGGACGACGTGTTTCTGGCCCTCACCGGCCACGCCGCTGAGGACCGGGAGCCGGAAGGAGTCACCAAGTGACGCAAGCAGCGACTACGGCCGCTCAGGCGGCCGCGCACGTCCAGCCCAGCGCGGGCACCAAGATCCGGTGGGCGGTGCAGGACGCCCTGCTGATGACGAAGCGCAACCTGCTTCGGTATGTGCGCCTACCGGAAAACCTGGTCGGGGTGACTGTGCAGCCGATCATGTTCCTGGTCCTCTTCACGTACGTGCTGGGCGGCGCCATCCGCGTCTCCACGCCGGACTACGTGACCTACCTGCTGCCGGGCATCATCGTGCAGACGATGCTGTTCGGCGCCATGATCACGGGCTTTGGACTCGCGCAGGACCAGACCACGGGCCTCTTTGACCGCTACCGCTCGCTCCCCATGGCGCGCTCCACGGTGATCGTGGGGCGGCTGGCGGCGGACGTGATCGCCAACATCTTCGTGGCGGCGCTCATGATCGCGGTGGGCGTGGCCATGGGGTTCCGCTTCGGCGGCGGCGTCGCGGAGTCCATCGCCATGCCGGCGGTGGCGATCCTGTTCGCCCTGCCGATCTCGGGCTTCTTCGCCGCGGTGGGACTGACGGTCCGCAGCATCGAGGCGATGAACATGACGTTCATCGTGATCTTCCCGCTGACCTTCATCTCCTCCGCCTTCGTGCCGGTGGAGAGCATGCCGGGATGGCTGCAGCCGGTGGCGGACGCGAACCCGTTCACCATCGCCGTGAACGCGGCGCGCTCGTTGGCACTGGGTGAGGACGCGAGCGGCGACCTGCTCCGCACGCTGATCTGGGTGGCGGTCCTCACGGCCATCGCCGTGCCGCTGGCGGTGCGCGCCTACAACCGGCCCCGCTAGGGCCGAGGCCGCCCCCACCGTCCGAGGTGCAACGAGAGTTCGGTTACTTCAGAAGGGCATCGATCTCGCCCGCGAGGTCGATGTCCTTCTGCGTGATGCCCCCGGCGTCGTGCGTGGAGAGCGCCAGGCGCACCTTGTTGTAGACGCCCCACGTCTCCGCGTGATGGTTGGCGCGCTCCTGGAGGACGGCCACCCGCGCCAGGAAGCCGAACGCCTCCACGAAGTCCGCGAACTCGAACTCGCGCACGATCTGGTCGCCGTCGCGCGCCCAGCCATCGAGGTTGCTCACCGCCTCGGTGACCGCGTCGTCGCTCAGTCGATCCCGGGCTGCCATGTGCGCCCTCCTGTCCTTCCCCCCGCGCGCCGAGGGTACCGCCGGCACGTGGAATCGAGTCGCGGGGGGGGCTCCCATGCTAGCCCGTGGCTCCCCCCCCGCCACAGATGCAGGAGCCTGGGGGCATGCGG
>CAYTRA010000007.1:2751-4736 GCA_964439675.1 uncultured Dehalococcoidaceae bacterium | reverse complement strand
GCGGTAAGGCCATGCTGGGATTGAATAAAGTGATGCTCGCCGGTCGCTCCCCGCCGGACACTGATGCAGGAGCCTGTGCGCTGCCGGCGGCGTGCGACCACCTCGGGAGCCGCGCGGCAGCGATAGAGGGGAACGCCCGCCATGACCTCGATCCTCGAGACGTACGAAGCCATGCACGGCAAGTCGCGCGCGCTGGCGGCGAAGGCTGCGCGCGTGTTCCCCTCCGGCGTCACGCACGACGCACGCGCGTTCTTCCCGTTCCCGGTTTATGTCGAGCGCGCCGACAAGGGGCGCAAGTGGGACGTGGACGGCAACGAGTACGTGGACTTCATCGGCGGCCACGGCGCGCTGCTGCTGGGCCACAACCGGCCCGAGGTGATGGACGCTGCCCGCGCCGCCATGGAGCGCGGCACGCACTTCGGTTCCTCGCACGACCTGGAGATCGCGTGGGGGCAGCAGGTGATCGACATGGTGCCGTGCGCGGAACGCGTGCGGTTCACCTCGTCCGGCACGGAGGCGACGATGATGGCGCTGCGCCTGGCGCGTGCCTACACCGGCCGCGAGCGCATCATCAAACTCCACGACCACTTCCACGGCTGGAACGACCTGCTGGTGGGGCGCACTCGCGAGGACGACCCCGCACCGTTCTCCGTGGGCGTGCCGGCCTCCTTCTACTCCACCCTGACCGTGCTCCCCTCCGGCGACGCGAAGGCGCTCAAGGAAGCGCTGGAACCTCGTGACGTGGCGGCGGTGATCCTGGAGCCCACGGGCGCGCACTGGGGCTCGCATCCGCTGGACCCGTCCTACCTGAAGGAGGCGCGCCGACTGACCGAGGAGACCGGCGCGCTGTTCATCATGGACGAGGTGATCACGGGCTTCCGCATGGCCCCGGGCGGCGCGCAAGAGCGCTACCAGGTGACGCCGGACCTCTCCACCCACGCCAAGATCCTGGCGGGCGGCCTCCCGGGCGGCTGCGTGACCGGGCGCGCCGACATCATGGATTACATAGAACTGCGCGAGTCGGACATCGACTGGAACGACCGGCGGCGCATCTCCCACCAGGGCACGTTCAACGCCAACCCGGTCAGCGCCGCCGCCGGCCTGGCCGCGCTGCAACTGATCGCCCGCGGCGACGAGTGCGAGCGCGCCGACGAGACCACGGCGAACCTGGTCCGAGGGCTGAACGAGATGTTCCGCGCGGAGTCCGTCCCGGGCTCCGCCTGGGCCGTCTCCTCCATGTGGCACCTGAACCTCGGCTACGACGCTCCCGTCCCCGTGGAGGTCGAATGGGACGCCCTCGCCGAGCCGCGCGGCATCGATGAAGCGCTGATGCGGCCGCTGCGCTGGGCGCTCTACAACCACGGCGTGGACCTGATGGGCAACGGCGGCATGGTCTCCAGTGCCCACGGCGACGCCGAGGTGGCGGACACCATCGAGGCGTTCCGAGCGGCCATAGCCGACCTGCGGGCGGAGGGACTGCTGGCCTGACAGCCTCGTCACGCCTCGCGACGCGCATGTCGTGCGTGATGGCGCGTGGCCCGGTTGTGGATAAGTTGGGGCACTTCCCGGTGTTTGCAGTTTGCTGACGCTGACATACTCCCCGGCGTGGCGGGAACACTTCAGCGCGCTGGCGCACACATCGTGCGTCAGGCAACGGCAGCAGGCCTGGGTGGCCTGGCGGTAGCCCTCGTAGTGGGGGTGATGGCATTTGCCTTCACCACGTCCCCCGCGAACCGGCCGGAAGAGACGGCCGCCCGCTTCATCACCAACAACCCGAAGACATCCGAGGTGCGCGCCCTTTCCGCCGCCCGACCCAGCGAGGTCGAAGGCACGGCCGTCTCCGTCATCCCCGTGAACGAGCAGGCCCTGCTCGCCTCCCGCGACGACGCGCCGACGGCGGATACCACGAACGCGACAGACGCCGCCATCGCCTCCACGCCCGCGCAGGGCGCCGCGCAACCACCCGCCTCCTCTGGCCTCGTGTC
>CAYTRA010000007.1:0-2651 GCA_964439675.1 uncultured Dehalococcoidaceae bacterium | reverse complement strand
CGCGGGCTGCATCCGGGCGACGGCGGCAACTTCTGCGGCGTGATGCGGGACGGCGACGTGGTGTACCCGGGCGCGGCTGCCTGTGCCTACATCTACCTCGGACAGCGCTTCCGCATCGAGGGTGACCCGACTGAGCGCACGTACACGTGCGCGGACACGGGATCGGCCGTGCACGGGCTGCACCGCGACATCTGGTTCATGGACAGCGACGAAGGCTGGTCCTGGCAACTGGACGTCGGCCAGGTCGCGATCATCGAGATCGTCGAGTAGCCGCCTTCGGTCTAAGTGCTCACTCACCGGCCCGGGGCGCCCTCGCAAGCGGGCGTATCGGGCCTTCCACGACAGGTTTAATACACCGTTCACGACTCCGGGCCTCCCGGCACTTGCCACTGAGTGTCACGACAGGCATCATTTTTTGTGCCGAAACGCACAAATGACTCGCGTCCATCCGGGCGTGAGGACAGGGCTCAACGCGGACCTCCCAGCCGTGACCAGTGGACCGGTCCCAGCAATGCCGGCCACAAGTTAAGGACGACATCGTGACCACCAACCTTGAGACCGAGCAGCGGGCCATGCGCAGCGAGATCGGCCAGCGCATCCGTGAGTGGCGCCTGCGCCGCGAGATGTCGCAGGCGGAGGTCGCTCGCGTCGCCGGCATCACGCAGGCCTCCCTCTCCAACTATGAGAACGGCAAGCGCGACATGCCGCTGTCCACGCTCCTGGGCGTGGCCGCCGCGCTGAACGTGTCGCTGGGCGACCTGCTCGACCTGCCGGACGTCATCGTCGTGCGCGACTCGCTGCTGGGCCGCGCGGTGGAGCAGCTGCAGACCCGCGTGCCGGTTGGCGCCGGCGCCGAGGCTGCCCTCTAGAGGTCTTCGCCGCCAGCCCCACCGTCCTCATCGGACGCAGAAGTCCCCCGCCCATGGCGGGGGACTTCGCATTCTGGTCAGGATTCCGTGACGCCCACCGCCGCATGCCACGAACCTTGTTGCACGGGGCCGCTTGGGGCCTGCGTATACTGGCAGCGAACTGGAGGGGGTACACCTTGGCGAACGACCGACCGGCGACGCTTGGCCAACTGAAGGCAGCGGGCGTCACGATCCTTCCCGTCCGCGAAGAGATGCGGCGCAACCTGATCCAGAAGATCCGCGCGGGCGAGGATGTCTTCCCGGGCATCGTCGGTTACGACGACACGGTCGTCCCTCAACTCCAGAACGCGATCCTCTCCGGCCAGGACATCATCCTGCTGGGCGAACGCGGCCAGGCGAAGTCGCGGATCATCCGCAGCCTCACCACCCTCCTGGACGAGTGGTCCCCCACGCTGGAGGGCTCCGAGATCCCGGAGGACCCCTTCAATCCGATCACGCCGGCTGGCAAGCAACTGGTGGCGGACCAGGGCGACAGCGCCCCCATCCGCTGGATGCACCGCTCCGAGCGCTACGGCGAGAAGTTGGCGACACCGGACATCACCATCGCGGACCTCATCGGCGAGATCGACCCGATCAAGGTGGCGGAAGGCCGCTACCTGGGCGACGAACTCACCATCCACTACGGCCTGATCCCGCGCACCAACCGCGGCATCTTCGCCCTGAACGAACTCCCGGACCTGCAGGAGCGGATCCAGGTGGGCCTCCTGAACGTCATGGAGGAGCGCGACGTCCAGATCCGCGGGCACAAGGTGCGCCTGCCGCTGGACGTGCTGGTGGTGGCCACCGCCAACCCGGAGGACTACACCAACCGCGGCCGCATCATCACCCCCCTGAAGGACCGCTACGGCTCCCAGATCCGCACGCACTACCCCCAGTCCATCGAGAACGAAATCGCCATCATGGAGTCGGAGGCCTCGCACCTCTCGGACGATGGTGAGTTCGAGGTGGTGGTGCCGGAGTACATGAAGGAAGTGGTCGCGGAGATCAGTCGCCTGGCCCGACGCTCGCCGGACGTGTCCCAGCGCTCCGGCGTCTCCGTCCGCGCCTCCGTCGCGAACTACGAGGCGATGCTGGCGAACGCGCTACGTCGCGCCATCCGTCTGGGCGACACCACCGTCGTCCCGCGCATCTCCGACCTCCCGTTCGTCATCCCCGCGCTGCAGGGCAAGGTGGAGTTCGAGACCGTCGAGGAAGGCAAGGACGAGCAGATCCTCGACCGCCTTATCCAGGGCGCCATCGTCTCCACGTTCAACCGCCGCATGGGGGACGTGGACACGGAGCGCGTGGTGGAGGCCTTCAAGACCGGTCGCTCCGTGGAGACCGGCGAGGCCATGCCGGCCCGCGACTACGCCTCGCTGCTGCGATCCATCGATGGGCTCGCGGAGGTGGTGGGCGCGGTGACGAACGACGAGCGCGCGGAGGTGCAGGCCTCCGCCGTGGAGTTCGTCCTGGAGGGGCTCCACCTGAACAAGCGGCTGAACAAGGACCGGCTCGGCGCGCAGGCGCTGTACCGCGGCTAAGGGCCGCGATCCAGCCTCCGGCGCTGCACTGCCGCTCCCGGACAGGACGGCCTTCATGGCGATGAGGTACCGCTACACCGAGTGGGACGGGACGCAGGCGATCCCGTCCCTGGACGCGGACGAGATCCTGGAGGCCCTCTCGGACGACCTGATGAACTTCGGGGACCTCCAGCACGCCCTCCGCAACCTGATGCAGCGGGGG
>CAYTRA010000006.1:0-25270 GCA_964439675.1 uncultured Dehalococcoidaceae bacterium | reverse complement strand
CGCGGCCGGCTTCGCACCGTTGCCACTCGCACCATTCCCGGAACCGTTGCCGGACGGCGCCGCCAGGTCGGTGTGGCCACGTGACGCCGCCGCGATGCCCACCTGCCCCGTGGGCAGCAGGTTGTTCCGGTCAGTGAGTCCGGGCAGGTTCTGCAGCACCGGCGAGACAGAGCCTCGGCTGCCTTCCAGGAAGATGTTGCCGGGGCCCTCCAGGAACTTGCGGCCGGTCTCGTAGGCCAGTTCCTCGGTCTCGTCCACGTGGACCTTGAACAGGTAGCCAATGTGCTCCGGGCCGGCCTCGTAGCCCTCGTTGCGGGCGACCTCGCGGTAGTAGTCGAAGGACTGCTTGGTCGGCTCCAGGCGCGTGGCCAGCATCACGTAGGGGTAGCGGTGCTTGGCTGCCCATTCCACCGTGTTCCGGGAGAGGACGCCCGGGATCATGATCTTGGGGTGGGGCTGCTGGTAGGGGCGCATCCACGGGTTCACGTACCGGTACTGGTAGTGCTCGCCCTCCCAGCGGAAGGGGCCTGGCGTGGTCCACGCCTTGATGATCAGGTCGTGAGCCTCCTGGAAGCGCGCCCAGTTGAACGGCGGCTGCGCGTTGTGCGCCACGCTCTCCCGGCCGGTCCCTCGCACCCACCCGGTCACGAGGCGTCCCCGCGAGATCATGTCGATCGTCGCGAGTTCCTCGGCCAACCACAGCGGGTCGTCCCAGATCGGCAGGACGTTGCCGTTGATGATGATCTTCACGTTCTTGGTGATGCGCGCGAGGATCGAGGCCTCAACGTTGACCACGCCGCCCATGCAGAAGGGCGTGCTGTGGTGCTCGTTGAGCATGATGGCGTCGAAGCCCATCTCCTCCACGAACACCTTTTCGTCCTGGTAGCGGTTGTAGAGCTCCGCGCGCAGCACGGGGTCGTAGTCCCCGTTGCTGATCGAGAGGTCCTGGATCTCCTTGCCGGTGGAGCCGAAGTATCCGGACTGCGGGTCCTGGTACGGACGCTCCGTGAAGTAGCCGATCTGCATCTGCGCCTCCTGTATCTCGCGGTACGTCGCTACCCGGCGCTGGGCTGCGACTGCAGGGCGTGCTCACGGACCAGCGTCGCCACGCGCTCCGGCTCCTCGAGCTCGGCGATGTGACCGACGCCCTCGAGGATCTCGAGCCGCGCGTTCGGCAGCGTCGAGGCGTACTGGCGTCCGACGGACGGCGGGACTACCCGGTCGGCGCTCCCGTGGATCACCAGCGTGGGCGTCGTCAGTTCGGAGAGGACGTGGGGCAGCCGCCGGTCATACATGTACGGCTTCCACGACACGCGGGCCGTCATCACCCGGTTGAACTGCCAGAGGGCGACCACGTCGCGGTCGACCTCCTCGCCAAGTAACCGGTCGGCCGTCTCGTCGTCCCGGAAGCCGGCTCGCGCGTACTCCTGGTGGTCGATGAGCATCTGGTCCAGGTACTCGCCGTCCGCCGGGCGCAGACCAGCCGCGCCGACGAGCGTGAGGCTCGCGAAGGACTCCGGGCACTGGACCGCGGCCTCCGCCGCGACCCACCCGCCGAAGCCGAGGCCCACCAGCGAGATGTCGCGCAGGCCCTCCTTGCGGATCGCCTGCAGGAGCAGCAGCGCCAGGTCGCTGGGGTGGCGGGCCCACTCCGGCAGCGAAGACTGTCCATACCCGGGCAGGTCAGGCGCGATCACCTGGAAGTGGTCGGCCAGCGCCTCGTGAAACGGCGTCCAGCCGATGCTCCCGGTGGAGTGGTGGAGCACCAGCAGCGGCTGGCCAGAGCCATCCCGCATCGACTTGATGCTCAGACCGTTCACCTGGATTTCGTGCTCGCTTATAGCGGCGGTTGCACTGGTCACAAGCGTTCCTCCTTGCCCGCCCGGCATCCTATCCGCGCCGCCGGCATCCCCCTAACAGCACGCTCGTGGAGCGCCCGGCATCGATGGCGGCTCGGGGATCGAGGGCCCTACAGCATGCGAAGCACGCCCAGGACACCGCCCACCACCAGCAGGACGGCGATCAACAGGTAGGACATGCGCACAGCAAACTCGGAAGCCACGGTCGTCTCCTCCTCAACCGGCCCGTCTCCGGACCGGCGCTTCTACATGCAACTCACGCGCTCACGCCGCGCGGCCAGCGCGCAACGCGAGCGGGTTCTGCTCCAGGGCCACAGCGAGGGCCTCCAGCGCTACAGCGATCGGGTCGTTCGTCGCCGGCGAGATCCGCGCCAGCAGGGACAGCGTGTCCTCGTCACCCACCTGCACGGCCCAGCACCGCCCGGCGGCCACCGCCCGCTTGTCGACGACCACGCGCCCGCCTCGTCCAACCGCGCCCAGGGCCTGGCGCTTCACGGTCTGCCACTCCGGCTCGGGGTCGATCCAGCCGTGCGCCAGCAGCACGGCGCCGGCGGCAGCGTGCTCCCACGGCTGCGCGTTGAACGGCGCGAAGCCCAGCGCCGTGTGCCTGGACGACGGGCGCTTGCCCTTGTGCAGCGCGAACCACTCATCGAGGCTGCCCCGCCAGGCCTCGACCGCGGCGTCATGCCCGTGCGCGGCGAGGGCCGCGCACATCAGCGTCGAGTCCACGAGGCGCACCCAGCCCGGCTCGCTCGGTATCGCCGCGAGCGAAGACCGCTCGGCTTCGGCTGCCGCGAGGGCAGCCTCACGGGGCGTCCCTTCGTCGACGAGCAGGCGGGCAGCGCGGATGTGCGCGTGATCGCGCGCCAGCGGGTTGCCGCCGAACCGCGCCCGCCCGGCGAGGGCGACGCGGCGCGCGTACTTCCGCACGTCCGGCAGTTGCAAGGCGGCTCGCGCCTCCTCGAGCGGGACGTCGGCCCCGGCACGGTGCGCCAGCCCGAGGAACCCGATGGCCCGCGCTCGCTCCACCACAGGGAGGTGCGGCAGCGCCGCCAGGCCCTGCGGCCGGGGGCGTTGAAACATCGAGAGAAGCCGGTCCACGATCGGGATCCGGCGGATGTACAGGCCGATCCAGTAGACCAGCGCAAAGACGGCCATCACCCACGTGACCTCGTGCGCCGCGATGAAGACTCGCGGCTGCGCCACCGCCTCCGGGTGTACGTGTCCCGTGGGGAAGAGGATGAACGTGAGGACGGGCGCTGCCGCCCATACGCCGAGCAGCAGCCAGTCCGTGCCCCACCTGAGCCACGCGACCAACAAGACCGGCACGGCCACCAGGAACAGGATCGAGAGCACTCGGTAGTCGCCCCACAGGCCGAAGCCCGGAACCACCGTGCTCAGCGCGGTGGCGCCGACCCGCTCCGAGAAGTTCCCGAACCCCAGCGCCACCAGGTCCAGCAGCACGAAGGCCGCGACCACGACGACGCGCACGTACCAGTGCGACAGGACCGGCGCGGGCCGGCTCGGCCCGCGCCGCCCCGCGGGTTCAAGTTGCGTGCTCTCACCCACCTGCGTCACAACATGGCCCTCGTGAGATGTGCCGGTGCCTCGCGGGGGGCACTCCCGCGAGGCACGGTCTGGATTCGCCGGGAAGCCCTAGACCGGGCGGACGGTCAGGAACACCCGCTTGGTCAGCGAGACCTCCGCCTCGCCCAGTCCGTTGTGGTCGGTCGTGAAGCGGGCGCCGTCGCCGTCGATGAAATACTCGCGGTTCGGCAGCAGCCGCTCGAACTTCAGCGGGAACCGGCCGCTCTCCTCCGTGGGCTCCATCGTCAGTTCCAGGACGCCGTCCGAGCCCTTCGCGCGCGTCACCAGCACCTCCGGGTACGGCGCGCTCGCCAGGAGCGGTCCCTCGTACTTCGGGATGCGGTTCAGGATCACGTCGTCCAACCCGTACTGGGTCGTGAAGCGAGCCTTGGCGATCGAGGCGAGCGTCCCGAGGCGGTCCATGAAGGGCCGCTCCGCGTCCATGCCCAGGAAGCACTCCTCGTCCAGTCCTCGGATCGCCGCCTCCGCCAGGCGCGGGTTGCCGTACATGCGCGCCGTGTCCGCGATGCCCGCGTAGCCCGCCGCGTTCGAGGGCTGCCAGCCGCTGCCTTCGGTCACATCCACCCACGCTCCGGAGAGCAGGTGGTTGAGGGAGGGCACCTTCTTGCGCCAGTACCCGAAGTCCAGCGCGTGCTTGGCCTTCAGGGGCTTGGGCGCCGGAGGGAGCCGCAGCACGTCGTCCTCCAGCGGCAGGCGGTCCCAGCGCTCCGCGTTGCCCTCCAGGAAGAACAGCCGCGCGGAGACCTCTGGGGCCATGGTGCGGCCAATGCCGACCAGGGCGCCGTTGCCGTTCATGAACATGGGCGAGGTGCCGTCGTTCCAGCCGAGGCCGCCCACGTTCATGCCCAGCCGGCCGTTGGCGTGGCCGTAGTAGTCGCCGTTGTGCATCATGAACTCGTCGTCCAGCGCCTTCGTCCAGCGCTGGGCCATGCGGTGCCAGTAGTCCGTACCGTGCATGTAGTCGTACGCCTGCACGCCCGCCGCGCCGCGCTGGTTGCAGACCATGTAGATCTGGTTCGGCTCACACGGGTACAGCGTCAGCGGCGAGTTCATGTGCGCCTCGGACGCGTACTCCACGATGTCCTTGAGGCTGTACGAGAACACGCGGCCGTCTCGCCAGACGAAGCGGAACGCGCCCGGCTGGTCGTAGCGGTGGTCGTCCTGGTTGGTGGCTTCGTAGTGAGCAACCTGCAGGGCGAAGAACGCCCCGAACATGATGTTGTCCCATTTGCCGCCCTTGATCGGGTCCGGGTTCAGCTTCAAGTTCCCGAAGAAGTTCTCGCCGAACCAGTAGCCCCACGCCCGGATGTCCTGCGCCTTCTCGATGACGTTGCGCTGCGCCTGTCCGTACAGGCTCGGGTAGGCCGGCACGTAGTTCGCCTGGAAGTAGGCGAGCGAGTTGCCCACGCCATTCACCTGGTAGCGCAGCGCGCCAGCCTGGAACGGGCCTACTCCGTTGTCCCAGCCATCGAACTTGTCGACGGGCTGCATGGAGATCTTCAGGAGCCACTTCGCCATCGCCGCGTCGGCGTCCGTGATGGGCCGCTCGCCGGCGACCACCTGCTCCCGGTCCGTGAACGAGGTGACCACACGCTCCTTCACCTCCGGGGCGATGCTGTCGAGGTAGGCGTTGCGCCGCTCGCGCTCGCGCAGCCCTCGACGCCAGCCGGCCTCCGCGCGGACGAGGTGACTGGCCACGTAGAGGGCCGCGCCGATGAGGAGCGCCGGGATGGCCCACTCCCACGTAGTGTCAGCCGCGACGCCGGGTCGGGGCCCCTCCGCGACGAGGGCGCTCCCCACGAGGGCCAGCAGGTACACGCCCAGGACGTGGAAGAACGTCCCGAACCCGATCCACAGGTTCCACGAGACCCACATCGCCGCCCACGTGACGACAAAGAGGATCGGCCAGGCGGAGTACAGGAACCCACCGCCGGGCACGATGAGCGACAGGCCGACCGACGTGGCCAGCGGCGTGTCGACGGCGAAGATGAGCACAAGGCCGAGGGCGATCGCGGCGATCGCGGTCCAGGCCGTCCTGAACAGCAGCCGCCGGCGGCCGGGGCCCCAGCGTCCGCTATCCGGTACGCGGAACGTCCGCTCGAAGTTCAACGACAGACGGCCCTGTGGCGCGGAGCCCTGCGGGGGGTTGAGCGTCGCCATCGATCCCCTCCTACCAGCAAGCAGGGGCGTATTTCGCCCCGATACTCACCGGACTTCTATCACCGTCCCGCGTGCCTCCCTAACACGATGGTGGTGGCCGTCCGGCGCGCCCGCGCTAAACGCAGGAGCCGGGCCGCGCACCCCGGAGGGCGCGCGACCCGGATACCACAGCGACCGGCAGGACCTAGGCCGGGCGGACTGTCAGGAAGACACGCTTGCTCAGCGACACCTCGGCCTCGCCCAGGCCGTTCTGATCCGTCCTGAACTGGGCGCCGTCGCCCTCGATGAAGTAGTCCCTGTTCGGCAGGAGCCGCTCGAACTTCAGGGGGAACACACCGCTCTCAACGGTCGGCTCCATCGTCAGTTCCAGCACGCCGTCAGAACCCTTCGCGCGGGTCACCAGGACCTCCGGGTACGGAGCGCTCGCCAGGAGCGGGCCCTCGTACTTCGGGATGCGGTTCAGGATCACGTCGTCCATGTCGTAGAGCGTGGTCCAGCGCGCCTTGGCCACCATGCACAGCATCATGACGCGGTCAGCGAACGGACGCTCCGCCTCCATGCCCAGGAAGCATTCCTCCTCCAGGCCACGCATCGAGGCTTCGGCCAGCCGCTCGTTCCCATACATCCGCGCCGTGTCCGCGATGCCCGCGTACGCGCCGACGTTGGACGGCGCCCAGCCCGACCCCTCCGTGACGTTCGCCCACGCCCCGGACAGCAGGTGCAACGGGGTCGGCACCTGCCGGAGGTAGTATGCGACGTCGAACGGGTGCTTCTTCTTCCCCTTGGGACCGGAACCACCGAACGGGTCGCCGCCCGTCGGCGGCGGCAGGCGAAGCACGTCGTCCTCGACGGGCAGTCGCTGCCACATCTCGAAGTTGCCGTTGAGGAAGAACAGCCGGGCGGCGATCTCCGGCGCCATGGTGCGGCCGCCGCTGGCGATCGCCCCGTTGCCGTTCATGAACATGGGCGAGGTGCCGTCATTCCAGCCGAGGCCACCGACGTTCATGCCCAGGCGACCGTTGGCGTGGCCGTAGTAGTCGCCGTTGTGCATCATGAACTCGTCGTCCATGGCGGCGGTCCAGCGCTGCGCCATGCGGTGCCAGTAGTCCGTGCCGTGCATGTAGTCGTACGCCTGGACCGCGGACGCGCCCTTCTGGTTACAGACCATGTAGATCTGGTTGGGCTCGCACGGGTACAGCGTCATCGGCGAGTTCATGTGCGCCTCGGACGCGTACTCCACGATGTCCCTGAGGCTGTACGAGAACACCCGACCATCCCGCCAGACGAAGCGGAACGCGCCCGGCTGGTCATAGCGGTGGTCGTGGTTGGTGGCCTCGTAGTGGGCGACCTGCCGGGCGAAAAACGCCCCGAACATGATGTTGTCCCACTTGCCGCCCTTGACCGGGTCTGGGTTCAGCTTCAGGTTCCCGAAGAAGTTCTCCCCGAACCAGTAGCCCCACGCCCTGATGTCCTGCGCCTTCTCGATGACGTTGCGCTGAGCCTGTCCGTACAGGCTCGGGTAGGCCGGCACGTAGTTCGCCTGGAAGTACGCCAGCGCCTCGCCCACGCTGTTCACCTGGTAGCGCATGGCCATGCCGGCGAACGGCGTCCCCTCCACGTCCCAGCCGTCGAACTTGTCGATCGGCTGCATGGAGATCTTGAGGAACCACTTCGCCAGCGCCGCATCCACGTCGTTGACGGGCCGCTCCTTGCGAGGCCCGCGCCTCACTGCGGTGTCCTCCGTGAACGTCCGCGCCACCGATGCCTTCGCCTCCTGTGGGAGGCTCTGGAGGTACGCGTTGCGCTGCTCGCGCTCCTTCAGCCCTCGACGCCAGCCGGCCTCCGCGCGGATGAGGTGCCGGATGGTGTAGAGCGCGGCGCCGATGAGCAGGACCGGGATGGCCCACTCCCACGTGGTGTCCGCCTCGAAGCCGGGGCGCGGCCCCTCCGCCACGATGAAGCTGCCCACGGCGGACAGCAGGTAGACCACCAGCACGTGGAAGAACGAGCCGAAGCCGATCCACAAGTTCCACGACACCCACAGGGCCGCCCACGTCACCACGAACAGGATCGGCCACGCCGAGTAGAGGAACCCCCCACCCGGCACGATCATCGAAAGTCCCAGCGAGGTGGCGCGAGGCGTGTCCACCACGAACATCAGGACGAACCCCACGACGATGGCGGCGATGGCCGCCCAGGCGCTCCGGAAGAGCAACCGCCGCCTGCCCGGACCCCAGCGCCCGGTGTCCGGCACACGGAACGCTCGCTCCAGGTTGAACGGAAGGGTCCGGCCGCCCGATGGCTGGGCCGGGCTCATAGTCGCCATGGGATCCTCCAATGCGCGTCGCCGCCCCGTCCCCGGGGGGGGGGGGGGAGCACCACCACTAGCAGAGGCGGTCGGGTCGACCTAACAACATGTTCGTGATGCGCTTCAGGCGGGGGCCTGCTGCGCCTCGCCGAAGACCACGTCGTCGTGCTCGCCGAGGGCGGGCGCGGAGCCGCGCATGCGCGCCGGCGTCTCGCTCAGCCGGTACGGCGGGCCCGGCCAGATGACCTCGCCCAGGCCGGGGTGCTCCTGGCGCTGCCAGTAGTCCACCGCCTGCAGCTGCGGGTCGCGGAGGATGTCCGCAATGCCATTGACCGGCGTAGCGGGCAGCCCTCGGCGCTGCGCCTCCACGCAGAAGTCGTCAGCCATGTACCGCTCGGTCAGGGAGTTGATGAGCCGCTCGACGTCATCCACGTGCGCGTACCGCACCGCAGCCGAGCCCTTGAACCGGTCGTCCAGGGCCTCGTCGTTCCCGGTCTCCTCGGCGATCCACGCCGCGAGGATCTCCCAGTGCGCGGGGAACAATGCCAGGAGGCACACCAGCCGGTCCTGGCAGTGGAAGTAGCCCCACGGCGCCGCGCCGATCGCGCGGCTTCCGGTGCGGCGGCGAGGTGCGAGGTCCTCGATCTGCTGGAGCATGTTCCCGGCCGTGGACACCATCACCTCGTGCGCCGAGATGTCGATGCGCTGACCTCGATGCGTCTCCTCGCGCGCGTACAGGGCGGCAACCGCCGCCACGGCCCCGTTGGCCCCGACGAGGTAGTACGAGAGGCGCGCGCCCGGCATGATCGGCCGCCGGTCGGGGTAGCCGGTCAACTGGAGCATTCCGGAGAGCGCCCACAACGAGAGGTTGTCCGCTTTCCAGTCACGGTATGGGCCGGTCTGGCCGAACGGCGTCAACGCCAGGTGGATGAGTTCCGGGTTGAGCGTCTGCAGGCGCTCCCAGTCGAACCCTCGACGCGCCAGGTAGCCCGGCTGCGTCCCGTCATAGAGGAGGTCCGCCGACGCCAGCAGGCTGGCGAAGCGCTCGCGGTCTCCCTCCTGGTCCAGGTCGAGCCGCACCGACTGCTTGCCCGCGTCCATGTAGGCGTGGAACAGCCCCTGCCCGTCGGCGAACGGCGGCAGCGTCCGGATCGAGGCGCCCTCCGGCGGTTCGACGCGGATGACCTCCGCACCGAGGTCGGCGAGCAGCCGCGTGCCGTACGCGCTCAGCGGCTCGCTCAGGTCGATGACCCGGTACCCCTCCAGCGGAGCGGAGGCGGCGGCGCGATGACCGTTCGAGGTGGGGCTCGGCGCGGCGAGCGGAGCGTCCGGAGCCTCCTCGGGTGTTGCGTCGACCCTCAGGATCGGCATTGCCCACTTCTGATACGGACGCTCAAGCGGGGCGCCCGAGAGGTAGACGTCGTCCGGGATCTCCGCCATGTCCTGCGCCACGCCGGCCTCGATGATCTCGTCGACCTCGCCCTCCGCGAGGGCCAGCACGTCCTGTAGGACGCGGCGCGTGCCCGCCCCGTACGAGGAAGCCGCGTGGTCGACGCGCGTCGGCGTGCCAAGCAGATGCAGGGGTGAACCTGAGATCAGGTCCTGCCCCAATCGGTCGTGCGCAACAACACGGAAGTAGCGGCGCGCCTCGAGTTGGGGGTCGCCCACCATGTCCCAGCCGTCCATGACCGGCACCGCCTCGACGCCTCGGCTCTGGAGGCGGAAGGCCACCTCGCGAGGGGTGCAGGTGCTGGTCCACGCGGCCAGCGCCTCGTAGAGCGCCTCCCGACACTCGTGACGTGCAGCCGTGGTCGCGAACCGAGCGTCCTGCGCCCACTCCGGGTGGTCGGCGACCTCAGCGAGGGCGGCCCATTGCTCGTCGGTGTCCACCGTGATCGCAACCCAGCGGTCGTCGCCACGGCAGGGGAAGACATCGCACGGCGCGCCGTCCGGCTTGCGGTTGCCGTCCCGCATCGGCACGTCGCCGGTGAGCGCGACCTGCGCGATGTACGGACCCAGCACCGCCGACGCCGCCTCGAACTGCGAAACATCGATGGCCTGCCCTCGCCCCGTGGCTCCTCGATGGAGGAGCGCGGCGATCACGGCGACGACCGCCTGGTAGCCGGAGACGTAGTCGATGAGCGGGGTGGGCGTCAGCACAGGCGCGCGGTCGGCGTCGCCCGTGAGGGAGTCAAGGCCGGACAGCGCGGAAAGGTTCGGACCCCACGACTTGTAGTCGCGGTATGGCCCGGCCACGCTGCCGAACCCCGGCATCGCGATGTGGATGATCTCCGGGTTCAGCGCGCGGATGCTCTTCGCATCAATGCCCAGCGACTCGATGGCGGGCATGCTGAGGTTGGTCAGGAAGACGTCGCTCTTCGCGACGAGTCCCGCGAGGATGCGCTTTCCCTGCGGGTGCTTGAGGTCCAGCGCCAGGCTGACCTTCTGGCTGTTGAAGGTGTTGTTGCTCGCGTTCAGGTCAGCCGCAGCCGCTCCCATGTCCTTGGGAGCCCACGGCGGGCCGGCCTGGATGTTGCCCATGCCGGTGCTTCGCGACTCGATCTTGATCACCTCGGCGCCGAGTTGCGCGAGGTAGCGCCCGGCCAGCGGCCCGGCAATCGCGACGCCGCACTCGATGACACGAATGCCCTGCAACGGATGCATGAGTCCACTCCGTCCGACCGACACGGTCGAGGACGGCCGGAGCAGCGAGGTGGAGGGCACCGTCTCACTGCTCCGGCCGATCCCAGACGGAGGGTTCGTAGCATCGGCCGGATCAGTGCCCCAAACAGGAGATTGTTTCGGAGCGCGAGGACCCTCGGTGGCTACATCATGTCGCCCAGTGCGCGAGCCCGGTCCTGCTGGTGGGAGGCCGTCCACGTCCCGAGTTGCACCCGGGACTGGAGCCCCAGCGCGCTCAGGATGTGGTGCATGTGCGTGCTGGCCGTGCGCTTGCTGATGCCCAGCGCCTCCGCGATCTGCGGGTCGGACAGCCCTCGTGCGGCCAGTTCCGCGATCTGCCACTGGCGCGCGGTGAGGGCGGACCGCCGCTGGGTGGTGCGCTTCGCCCGCACGCCGAGGCCCACCAGTTCCGAGCGGACGGCGGCGAGTTGCTCCAGCGCCCCGATCTGCCCGAACAGTCGGAACGCCGCCTCGAACTGGATGCGCGCCTCCTGCGTGAACCCCGCCTCCCGGTTGGCCTCGGCCGAGTCGCGATGGACCACCGCTGCTCGCCAGCGATACCCGAGCGCATCGAACCGGTCCGCCGCCGCCGCCGCCAGGTCCGCTGCCCGGGCAGGATCTTCGCGGAGCCAGGCGCGGTAGGCCTGCATCTGATAGCTCAGCGGGCGCAGCACGGGCAGCGTCCGACCCGACTGCTCGGCGAACCCCTCGAACGAGGTGATGACGGAATCGAGTCGCTCGCTGTCGCGGGTCCGGAAGTGCAGGAGCGCCGCGCGCGGCAGGACGTCCACCAGCAGCAGGCGTTCGTAGCCATCGACCTCCAGCAGCATCCGCTCGGCACGGTTCAACGGATCCGCCGCCTCCTCGTAGTCCTCGAGCCGCATCCGGTGCTCGAACCGTGCGAGGAAGTCCAGCAGGCTCACGTGTGGGCCACCAAAGCGCTCCGCCACGCGGAAGGTCTCCCCCAGCTGCAGGTCCAGGTGCCCCGTTTGCCCTCGCAGCGCACTCAGCATGCTCTGCAGCGCGCGCGAACCGCGCAGCGCCCTCGTCCGGTGCAGGCTCGCGTCCACTTGTACGGCGGTCGCTATCGTCCGCTCGGCACGCTCCCACTCGCCCAACTCGATCTCCACTCGCCCCAGGGCGAGCGCGATCGCGGAGAGGGCGGCATAGTCGTCGTCGCGCTCGGCGAGCCGGGAGGCGCGACGCCACCAGCGCACCGCACGGTCGAGCGTCGTGCAGTCCTGCAGGATGTACGCGACGTTCGAGGTGGCCCGCGCGGACGTGCCCCGCGTACGAGAGGCCCATGCCTGCCCGAATGCCCTGCTCACCTCGCGGAGCGGGACGTGACGCGCCCGAGCCCACAGCACCAGCATGGACTCCAGGCGAGCGATGCCCGCCATCCCCATGTCTCCGCCCTGCTCGGCAAACTGGGCCGCGGAATCGCGGTGCAGGCGGGAGACGTCCGGGCGGCCCAGTTGCGCCTCGATCCGCGCGGCGTCCATCAGGACGCGCGCACGTTCGATCGGCTCCAGCGTCTCGTCCGCCAGGAGCGTCTCGTACATCGAGAGGGCATCCGCATCGAACCCGATGGCCACGGCATCCCGGGCCGCGCGCATCACCCTACGGCGCTCCTGCTCGACGTCCCCCTCCGACACGTCCTCCAGGATGCGGGCGGCCTCCTCGAACGCACCGGCACGGGAGTGGCTCTCGGCCAGGAGCACCATCGCCTCCGCTGGGACCGGGTACTTCGATGCTTCGAGGCGCTCGACCAGGCGCGCCAGCAGGCTCCGCGCGGCTTCGTACCGGCTGTGCTCGATGTGCTTGCGGGCAGCGGCCAACACCGCCTCGATCTCCGATACGCCGAGGACCTCCGCGGCCTCGAGGTACCGAGTCGCCAGCACCGGCCGCTCCGGCGAGGCAACCTCATCGCGAGAAAGGTGTAGCGCTGCCCGCTGCAGGCGGGACTGAGTGGACCGGGGCATCAGCGTCCGCAGCGCCGCAGCGACGATCGGCTCCGTGAACTCGTACGTGACCAGCGGTGACGACGAGTCACCCGCCTGCACGAGGCCCACCCGCTCAAGGCGCTCGATACCGCGCTCCACCTCGTCCGCGGGCCGCCCGAGGAGCGTCGCGAGCGTCTCGATGCTGGCGGGCTCCCCCCAGACCGCGAGGGCGTCCGCGACACCGCGCGCCTCCCCGAGGCCGGCCACCCGGAACTCCACCGCGCGGGTGATGGAAGCCGGCATGCGCGCCTCCGATAGGAGTTGGCTGCCAGTCAGCAGCGCCGCGCGTTCGAACTCAGGTAGCTTCAAGGTCTCCCGGACCAGCGAGTCGATCCACTGCGGGTTGCCGCCCGTGAACGCCACGGCGTCTCGGATGAATCGAGGCGTGACCGCGCCCGGCGGGAAGCCGCTGGAGACCAGCGGCGCCGCTTCCGACTCCGACATCGGTTCGAGCGTGAGCACCTCCAGGTTGCGGCCCGCCTCGAGCTGTTCGAGGAGCCGGAGGTGTGGTTCGCCCGGCTCCACCTCCACCCCCGCGCGGAGGGTCAGCAGCACGAGCATGCGAGGTGTGGGCGGGAAGACGGCCAGGTCTTCCACCACCGCGATGTCGGCCGGAGTCAGGCTGTGGAGGTCCTCGAAGACCAGGAGCACGCATCGGCCCTGGCTGCCCAGGCGCCTCAACTCATCGCGGATGGCGCGGAGCAGCAGCGCATCCGAAGCGGCGGGGGCCAGCCGCAGCTGCTCCGCGATCTGCCCGGCCACCATCGGCGCCGCGTCTCGCCCGCGCCCGGACGCCGTGATCGCCAGGCACTCGAGGTGACGCGCGACGAGGGTCAGCTGGCGGGCCAGGACCGTTTTGCCCATGCCGGATCGCCCGGTGATGAGGCCGGCGCTGCCTCGGCCGGCGCGCGCGGATTCCAGCCAACCGGTGACTACTGCCAGATTCTGCTGACGGACGCCAGACGACAGACCTTCTTCACGGGCTTGCAGCATGTGCGTATCCGTCTTTCACGGCCGGAAGGGCGCGATGCGCATGCATGTTATCAGAAGGTACGTCACATACGTATTCAAGGGCCACGCGTTGTGCGTATACCTTCCGGCCATCAGATACGTGTCGCGGGGAGAGAAACGGCACGTGGAGGAGGGAATCATGCCTAGCAAGGATCGAGCGACGCGCACCTTCCGTCTCCAGGTGGGAGCAGCGCTCCGTCGGCGCCGGCTGGAACTCGGGCTTTCCCAAGAAGAGGTGGCATGGGAGGCAGATGTCGCTCAGGGCTCCATCTCGAACTACGAGATCGGCCGGAACGACATTCCGCTCACCGTGCTCCTGCGGATCTGCCACGCCCTGGACCTGAGTCCTGTTGATCTGATCCCGCGCCTGGCGGGTGAGCCGAGCGACGACTCTCCTGAGGTCGCGGGCCCGGTCTTGCGCTGGGAGACAAGCCTCGCCTGGTAGCCGCAGCACCACAGGCCGGCGTCGCCCTGATCGACGCCGGCCAGCATCGAGGCGCGCGGATACGCTCCGCGCGCCTTCTTCGTCTCGCGCCACCTGATCTCACCACGCCGCTAGTAGCCTCGCCCGCCACGGCCCCGGCATCATGCGCCGGCAGCGGAGGGAGTGGAGATGCAGCAGCCGGCGCAGCCCGTACACGAGGAGATGGTGCTGATCCCGTCAGCAGACGGAACGCCGCTCGCGGCGTCTGTCACCAGGCCCGCCGGCGAGGGGCCATTCCCCACCATCGTCGTGCGCTCCCCCTACGATCGGATGAACCAGCGGCCGGCTGCCGAGCAGTGGGCCGCCGCCGGATACGCCTTCGTCCGCCAGGACGTCCGAGGCCGCTTCGACTCAGAGGGCGAGTTCTACCCCTTTCGAGACGATCCGATGGACGGGCTGGCCACCCTCCAGTGGGTGACGCAGCAGCCGTGGAGTGACGGCAAGGTCGGCACTACCGGCGCCTCCCACGTGGGTACGGTGCAGTACCTGGTGGAGCCGAAGCATCCGCCCATCGCGGCGGCCAACCCGGAGTTCGCGCCGGCCAGCGTGTACCACTACTGGTGGTGGCACGGCGGCGCATTCCGCCTCAGTTTCAACGCTGCCTGGGTGGTCCTCCTGGCCCGCGACAACCTGCGACACTTCCCGGCGCGGCTCACGAGCCTCGAGGCCATGCGCGAGCAGGCCTGGGTGACGCCGGAGCAGATGCGCGCGCTTCAGATCTCCCCCTTCTTCCGCGAGTGGCACCCCGACGGCATGGCCTTCCTCGGCGAGGTCTTCGGCAACGACTGGTTCCGCGAGTTCATGGGCCACCCCTCCTACGGGGCGTTCTGGGAGCCCTACGACTTCACGACGCAGCACCAGGACTACTCGTCCCCCATGCTCCACGTCGGCGGCTGGTTCGACACCTTCGCCCAGGGCACCATCGATGCCTACGCTGGCGCCACGGCGCATGGCGCGGGCGAGCAGCGCCTCGTCGTGGGCCCGTGGCGGCATGTGAACTGGGGCGAGACACAGACCGGCGAGTGGGACTTCGGGCCATCGTTGACCTCGGTCTCGCCATTCGAGACGCGCAAGCAGTGGTTTGACCGCCACCTGCGCGGCATCGGCGATCCCGAGGCGCCCGTCCTCATCTACGTGATGGGCGAGAACGCCTGGCGCGCCGAGGAGGCGTGGCCGCCGCCCTCCACGCAGGAACAGTCGTGGTACCTCCACACCGATGGGTCGCTCGACCGGACCCCGCCCACCGACGAGGCGCCACGCTCATACGACTTCGATCCGCGGGACCCCGTCATCACCGTCGGCGGCCCGGAGTGGGTGAACTACCCTTGCGGCCCGTTCGACCAGGCCGGCCTCGACGGCCGGCAGGACGTCCTCCGGTTTGTCTCCGAGCCGCTGACCGAGCCCCTGGAGGTAACGGGCCGAGTACGCGCGACGCTGCACGTCTCATCGAGCGCAGTCGACACGGACTTCACGGCGAAACTGGTGGACGTGCAGCCGGACGGCCGGGCGTTCAACCTGTGCGACGGCATCGTCAGGGCGCGCTACCGGCAGTCCCTGTCCGCGCCCTCGATGTTGACGCCGGGCGAGCCGACCGAGGTCGAGATCGACCTGTGGTCCACGTCCTACCTGTTCCAATCGGGCCATCGCATCCGGCTCGACATCTCCAGCAGCAACTTCCCCCGGTTCGACGTGAACCCGAACACCGGAGACGACTCGATCGGCGGCCCCGAGGCGCCCCGCGGGTACGTGACCGCCACCAACACCGTCTACTTCGACCGCGACCGCCCGTCGCACGTGGTCCTACCGGTCATCCCGAGGCAGACGCGATAGGCGCTCCCTCGAGGACGGCGCACGCAGAGGGGGCCGCGACTGAGTCGCGGCCCCCTCGTTGTGTACGCCTCGGACGGGTCGGCTAGCCCCAGAGGCGCTTGCGACGGCGCGCCCAGGACATGGTGCCCAGGTAGGCGAAGAACGTGCACAGGACGCCGGCCACGAAGGCGGCGATCCACAGTCCGTTGCGGACCGCCTCGTCCTCGATGTTGCCGTTGCCGGCGACGATTGCCAGGCCCAGGCCCACTGCCCCAAAGATGATCGTCAGCAGCCAGAGCGGCTTGAAGATCACGGTGGACGTGTACCAGACGTTCAGCAGGCCTCGGTCGGCTGCTCGACGGTCGTATCCCACGGAAGTCCTCCCTCACCGGCCCCCTTGTGGCCGCCTCGTTCTGACGAACCCTCTAGCGGGTGCCCCGCAGACGCGGGTCCAGCGTGTCGCGGAGGGCGTCGCCGAACATGTTGAACGCCCAGATGACCAGCGTGAGCGCGATCGTTGGCGTGATCACGATCCACGGGGCAATGAGCATGAAGTCGCGGCCCTCGCTGCTCATCATGCGGCCCCAGGACGGCGCCGGCGGCGGCACGCCCAGGCCCAGGAAGGCCAGCGAGGCTTCCGCCATGATGATCCCGCCGATGCCGATGCTGGTCACGATGATCACGAGCGGGAACACGTTGGGCAGCAGGTGGCGCACCATGATGCGCATGTTCGTCGCGCCCAGCGACTTGGCCGCCTCGACGTAGGGGTTCGCCATCACAGAGAGCACCTGCGAGCGGATCACGCGCGAGGTGCGCCACATCCCGGAGAACGTCAGCGCCAGGACGATGTTGGTCGCGCTGGTGCCGAGGACGGCGACGATGAGCAGGAGCAGGATCAGCAGCGGGAACGCCTGCACCACGTCCACGCAGCGCTGGATGACCGCGTCGACCCAGCCGCCGAAGTAGGCGCCCGAGACGCCGAGGACCACCGCGAAGAACGTCGTCAGGAACGTCGCGGACGCGCCGATCACGAGCGAGGTGCGGGCGCCGGCGAGCGCTCGGCTGAAGATGTCGCGGCCGAACTGGTCAGTCCCCGCGAAGTGCTCCGCGCTCGGCCCCTGCAGGATGTCCGGCCCCAGTGCGATCGGGTCATACGGGGCCAGCGTGGGACCGAGGATCGCCACGAACACGAGCATCGCCAGGATGAAGGCGCTCAGCGTGCCCAGCGGCTGCTTGCGGACGAACTTCCGGAGGCCGGCGAGACGCTGGAAGGGTGCTCGCCTCTCCGTTGTTACGCGGCGAGCGCCGGCAGCCTCAATCGTGGTGCTCATCTGAGCCCCCTCCTATGGATTGGCATACTTAGCTCGCCGCCCCACCGCCGAGGCGGATGCGCGGGTCCAGGAACCCGTACGAGAGGTCAATGGCGAGGTTCACGAGCACCACCCAGAACGAGATGATGATCGTGACGCCCTGGACGATCGGGTAATCGCGCTGGTTGATGGCATCCAGCAGCAACTTGCCCAGCCCGGGGAGCGCGAACAGCTGCTCGATGATCACGCTGCCGCCCAGGGCGGTCGAAATCTGCAGACCGAGCAGCGTCACCACGGGGATGAGGGCGTTCCGAAGGACGTGCTTCAGCACGACCGTCGACTCGCGGACCCCCTTGGCGCGGGCAGTGCGGACGAAGTCCTGCGCCACCACCTCCAGCACCATGGTGCGCGTGAAGCGCATGACACCGGCCGAGATGGCGAGCCCCAGGATCAGCGAGGGAATGATCAGGGTGTTGATGTTGACCCAGGGATTCTGGGTGAACGGCGTGTAGCCCACGGGCGGGACCCACCCGAAGTAGATGGCCGGGATCACCAGCACCATCACGCCCAGTGCGAAGTTCGGCACGCTCATGCCGACGATGGCAACGGAGCGCAGCATGAAGTCCAGCGGCGTCCCCGCCTTCACGCCGGAGATGACGCCCAGCCCAATGCCGAGGACAGCCGAGATCACCAGCGTGATCAGCGCGAGTTCCAGGGTGACCCAGACCCGCTCCATGATCAGGTCGGTGACGGGACGGAACGTCCAGAGCGACTCGCCAAGGTCCCCGGTCAGCACCCCACCCATGTAGTCCACGAACTGGACGGGGATCGGCTCGTTCAGCCCGAGGTGCTCCTCGAGGGCTGCCCGGCCCTCCATGCCTTCCTGCGTCCCTGCCGGGTTCTCCATCATCATCAGGTCGATCGTGTCGCCCGGCACCAACCGGACCAGCCACAGGGTCAGGAAGACGATGAGGAGGACGGTCGGGACCAGCAGGGCTAGCCGACGGATCGCGTAGCCAATCATGTTCCCTCCAAGTCACTCCCCTCCACGTGATGAGGGAGCCTGAAGCGCTGCGCGGCCGGACCGCGGGCAGGAGACAGTGCCGAGGCGGGGTGCGCCCGCCTCGGCGAGTGCTCCTAGCCCTCCAGCCAGATGTGCTTCGCCAACTGAGCGACCGCGTGGTACGAGACTGAGAGCCCCGGGCCGGTGCGGCCGGCGTAGTTCTGAACCGTCTTGTTTGTGAACGTCGCGTCGCTCGCCAGGACCAGTCCCGGCACCGGCGCGTCCTGCTCCACGATCTCCTGGATCTCCCGGAACTGCGCGAGCGCCGCGTCCTCGTCGAACTCCGCGAAGAGTCCCTCGATCTTGGAGATCACTTCTGGGTTGTTGTAGCCCGTGTAGTTATTCCGAGCGCCACCGGGGTGGTAGTAGCGGTACAACTCCCGCGCCGGCGCCACCTCCGATTGCTCGCCGGTGAAGCCGGCGTGCCGAGTGCCCTCGCGGCCCATCTGGCTCGCGACACCCGGGTCCACGATCGGGATGTCGATCTGCATCCCTGACCAGATCTTCTCCAGCTGGTCCTTCACACGGATGGAGTACTCGTAGGAACGGCCCGCAGCGGCGCTCTGGTGGAACGAGAACGCGAACCCGTCCTCGAACCCGGCGGCGGACATGAGGCGCTTGGCCTCCTCGATGTCGGCCTCCTTGGTGGCGGGGTTGTGGCCCGGCCACTGGCTGACCTCGTCGGACTGGAACGCCTCCGGGTGGTAGGAGACCAGCGGGCCGGTGTAGCCCCAGTCGCCCTCCTCCGTGCCGAACCACGCGTCGTTGAGGGCCTTGCGGTCCAGGGCCAGGTTGATGGCCTGCCGGACACGCTGGTCCTTGAACGCCTCGATCTGGTTCTGGCTCAGGAACATGCCGTAGTACTGGGAGGCCTTGTACTTCTCGTACGTGGCGTCCGGCTTCGTGCGCCGGATCGACTCGCGCTCCGCCTGCGTCGGCGTGAAGTAGCAGTCCTGCGTACCGGCAATGAACGCGCCGAGGAGCGTGGAGCGGTCCGCGATGTTCTCCTGGTCGAACCCATCCAGGTACGGCAGGGCGTTCCCCGCCTCGTCCTTCTCCCAGTAGTCCGGGTTCGCGACGTACTTCGCCTTCTGGTGCTCGCCCTGGATGCTCTCCAGGATGAACGGCCCGGTGCCGGCGATCTGGGTGTAGTCAGTCCAGCCGTGGTCCCACTGCTCCTTCGCGACCGCGTAGAGCAGGATGTCGGCCTGGCCCTTGATAAAGGTGTTGTCCGGCTCGGTGAACTTGACCTGCACCGTGTGCGAGTCCACCGCCTCGTACGAGGCTACCCGGTCGTAGTTCGCGCGCCGGGTGTAGCGGACCACGTTCGCCTCGTCGTCCTGGAGCCCGGCGGCCGTCTCGAACGACATGATGACGTCTTCCGCGTCATACTCGCGGCCCATTGCGGGCGGCTTGTTGTGGAACTTCACGCCCTTGCGGACGTTGAGCGTGAGAGTGGTGGGGTCCACCTGCTCGAACGACTCGATCAGTTCAGGGCGCAGCGTGACATTGGTCTCGTCCAGGCCCATGTTCTGGTTGAGCGTCAGTTTGAAGAAGTCGACCGCCGTGTGGACGTTGAACCCGGGGATCGGGGGCTCGGTCCAGAGGAGGAAGGACATGTTGATGCGGCCACCGCGCGGCTTGTCCTCCGGCTTCGCGCCGGGCGTGGAGACCGGTCCGCCCGTGCCGGTAGCGGCGCCACCGCCGTTGCCCCCCGGCGAGTCGGTGCCATCGTCGCCACCACCGCAGCCGATGAGCGCCGCACCGGCGAGGCCCACCCCGCCCAGTGCGCTGCTGCGCAGCAGTGTTCGGCGCGAAACGCGCCCTCGTGTCCAGTAGTTGTCAGTCAAGTGCTTCCTCCCCCTCTGAGAAAGGACCGCATTGCCTGGGCGCTCGGTCGCTTGGACGCGAGTGATAGCAGGCGGCGATTCGGCCTCCCAAACACCATGTTGTTGTCCGGCCTCGACGCGAGCAGCCACTCGCACGGGCGGACGACGGCGCAGTCTTGCACTGGGCCGAAACAGTTCCCAAACACGAGGGTGTTGACACCGGGTGGCGAATCGTGGGGCAACGGTGACGCCGCGGACTCGCCTCAAGATCGTGTTACTCCGCACGTGGTGAAGCGTGCTACCAAGCAGCCATCCGGCCCGCCGCTGGTTCGCCGAGAGGGGGACCGATGCCTGCCCGTCGATCGCGGAGACTTCACGTAAGGCCCCTGGCCGTCGGACTCGTCGCCCTTGGCCTGACGTTTGTCGCCAGTGCCGTCGCGTGGGCGCACGAGGACCGGCTGGTAGCCGACCGGTACAACGTGGCCATTGGCTACGCCGTCGAGCCGCCCCAGGTGGACGAGCCGAATTTCCTCGACGTCGTCATCACGGACATCACGAAGGACTACGTCCCGGTGATGGGCCTGGAGGGCGACATCCGCCTCGAGCTCACCCTCGGCGACGACACGCGCGAGTTGCCGCTCTACGCAAAGACCGACCGGCCGGGCTACCGCGCGGAGGTCACGCCGGACAAGCCGGGCTTCCAGAACGTCCGTCTCTTCGGCGTGATCGACGAGACCAACATCGACGAGACGTTCCAGCTCGAACCCGTCGAGGGCACTGCGAGCACCGCCGTCTCAACGCAGACGACCGTCATTGGTGCGGCCCTCTTACTGGGTGCGGCCGGTGCCGGCATCTACTTCCTGCGGGGCTCCCGGCGTCACGGGCATCGCGAGGGGCGCGGTCGTGGACAGAGCGAACCGATCTAGGTTGCGCCGCCAGGGCGTGATCGCGCGCCGCCTCGCAATGGCGGGGCTGCTGTTACTGGCGCTCGTCCTCCCGGCGCCGCGGCCGGCCTCCGCCCATGCCGACCTCGTGGCCGCGGACCCGCCTACCCAGTCCATCCTGCCCGAAGCGCCCACGCAGATGCGCTTCTGGTTCACGGAGCCGCTCGAGCGGTTCGAGATCCAGGTGCTCAACGCCTCGCAGCAGCGGGTCGACATGGACGACGCACGGATCGTGGAGGGCACCGGCCAACTGGTCATCGTGTCCCTGCAGCCGGGGCTCCCGGACGGCATCTACCGCACCACCTGGGAGGCGCTGTCACCGGTGGACGGCCACATCACCAGGGGCACCATCCCCTTCTTCATCGGCCAGCCGAGCGAACTCCCGGGCAACGTCGACGAGAGCACGAGCGTCGGCTCGAGTGGCGGCGCCCTCGGCGCCGTCGCACGCGCGCTCGCGATCATCGCGAGCATCACGGCCGTCGGTTCCGTGTGGTTCGTGCTGCTCGTCCAGCGCCGGACGCTGCGCCTGATGCGGGAGGACACCGGCCCCCTCGAGGAACTCTCGACGGCGCAGCGCGCACGCGCGACGGAGTCCGTGGGCGGCGACAGCACCGAGCGGCTGCTGAACATCCTGGCCGTAGCGAGCGTGATGCTGCTGATCGGCCTCGCGATCCAGGCGCTCGTGGAATCCGATCTCGGCGGCTTCACTCTCTCCGAGTGGATCGCCACCTCTCGAGGGAACCTGTGGGTCGCGCGCGCGGTGCTCGGCGTGGTCCTGCTCGGGGCAGCGCTCTGGATGAGGCAGCGAGCGGCACAGAACGCCCGGCTCGCGGCGCAGGGCAAGCGTCCGCGGGCATTCGCAGAACAGCCGGAGTGGTGGGCCCTCGCAGCCCTCGGGGCGGCCCTCCTGCTGGTCTCGGCGATGGGATCGCACATCGCGGGGATGGACGACGTCGCGGCCGCTGGAGTCGCCAGCGACTTCATTCACCTCGCCGCCGCGTCCATGTGGATCGGCGGGCTCGTGCAACTTCGATGGGGCGTGCTCCCCGCGCTGGCGCCCCTCGACGGCCCATCGAGGACGCGACTCCTGTCGCGCGTCATCCGGCGCTTCTCGATCGTCGCGGGCGCGGCGGTGGTGGTCGTATCGGTAAGCGGGACCTACCAACTGGTGCGCCTGCTTGGGGAGCCCTCCGTCCTGCGCGAGGAAGCGTGGGGCCAGTTGCTCGTCCTCAAGTTGGCGCTGATCCTGCTCGCCCTGCCGCTGGCCGGCATCAACCTGCTCCGCATCAGCCCTCGACTCAAGGCGCTGGCCGGCCGCCTCGACACCGCGAGCCGCGAGGCCGCCGCGCGCATCCGGCTGCGCTTCCGGCATGTCGTGACGGCGGAGGCGCTGCTCCTCATCGGGGTGCTGAGCGTGGTGGGCCTCATGGTCGGCACGGCCCCCGGGACCACCACCTCCGCCCGGGGCTTCATCCCGGACGGCTGGTTCAGCCCCATCGTCCGGCACGCGGACGAGAGCGGCCTCGATGCGCGCCTCACGCTGTCGCCCGGGACCACCGGCGTCAACCGCTACGACGTCATCCTCACCACCGAGGACGGCCTGCCCGAGCGTGGCACGGAGTTGTTCCTGGAGTTCCGACACGACTCCAGCGAGGAGGTGGTGCGACTGCCGCTGGCCGCGTCCGCGCCAACCCTGTACTCCACCTGGGGCCGCGAGTTCGAGACGGCCGGTGACTGGCACCTCACCCTGATCGTGCGCCGGCCGGACGCCGGTGCGGAGACGGAGTTCCCGTTTGACGTGACCGTCCCCGCGGCGCCGCCAACGGAGGAAGTCTCGCGTCCGTGAGCATCCACCTCGACCCAGGTACTTCACCGCTTCGGAACAGAATCGTAGTTGCCCCGATCACGTCATCCGGTGACAGTCCCGGTGCGTTGAACCTCAGTCTTCACCCGCGGCTTCGGGGGAGAACTGGCACTGTGAAGGCGGCCTTCGCGTCGTTCACAAGCGCGACCCCCAGGCGTGGACCTTCGGATTGGAACGGCTTGCTGATGCAAGGCCTCAGGTTCTCTACTTACGAAAAGCGCGGCCGAATCGCGATCATCACGATGAACCGCCCGGAGGTGATGAACGCCCTCCATGCCGAGGCCAACGTGGAACTCGGCGAGGTCTGGGACGACTTCGAGCAAGACCCGGACCTCTGGGTCGCGATCCTCACCGGCGCCGGCGACCGGGCGTTCTCCGCGGGCAACGACCTGAAGGCCACAGCCGCCCAGGACGGCGCCAACGGCTCCAATGGTGCGTCCGCCCCGAGGTCGCCCTCGGGCGGCTGGGGTGGCCTGACCTCGCGGTTCGGGTTGTGGAAGCCCACCATCGCGGCCGTGAACGGCTGGGCGATGGGTGGAGGCTGCGAACTCGCGTTGGCGTGCGACATCGTCGTCGCCGCCTCGCACGCTCGCTTCGGCCTCCCGGAGCCGCGCGTCGGCCTGATGGCAGCCGCCGGCGGAGTCCACCGCCTGCCCCGCCAGATCCCGCTGAAGCACGCCATGGGCATGATGCTCACCGGGCGTAGCATCGACGCCACCGAGGCCGCCCGCCTCGGCATCGTCAACGAGGTGGTCCCGCCCGACGAACTGCTGGAGGCCGCACTCCGCTGGGCGGAGGAGATCCTGCAGTGCGCACCCCTCGCCGTCCGCGCATCCAAGGAGGCCGCCCTCACCGGCCTGGACCTCCCCCTGGAGACGGCGATGCGCCGGTCCTACACGAACTTCGAACGCCAGATGCGCTCGGCCGACCGTATCGAGGGGCCACGAGCGTTCTCAGAGAAGCGGCAGCCGAACTGGACGGGGGCCTGATGAGCAATCTCAGCGGCAAGGCAGCGATCGCGGGACTCGGCATTACCGAGATGACCCGCACCTACATCGGCACCACGGACCAGGTGGCCGCGCGCGCGATCCGGCTCGCGCTGGAGGATGCCGGACTCCAGAAGGAGGACCTGGACGGCCTCCTGATCAACGCCGGCGTCACGAATGACGTCTCGACCGGCCTCCAGAGGACGGCGGGACTGCGCAACCTCCGGCTCCTGAACCACATGAACGCCGCCGGCTCCACGGCCGGCCAGATGGTGCACTACGCCGCCATGGCCATCGATGCCGGCCTGGCCTCGATGGTGGCGTGTGTCTTCGCGGACACGCCGATGCGGGGCGCGAACGCCGGCGCGGCCTACGGGCAGATCCGTAGCCTGGCTGGCACCTCGGCGTTGCCGCCCGCCTACGGCTTCTTCGGCGCGAACACCGGCTACGCCCTCGCGGCGCGGCGCCACATGGCGACCTACGGGACCACGCAGGACCAGCTGGGCGCCATTGCCGTCTCCAACCGCAAGTGGGCAGCCATGAACCCGCGCGCAATGCAGCGGTCCCCCATGACGCTGGAGGACTACCACAACTCGAGGTGGATCGTGGAGCCGTTCCACCTGTTCGACTGCACGCTGGTCAGCAACGGCGCCGTGTGCGTGATCGTCACGTCCGCCGAGCGCGCGCGCAGCATGCCGCAGCCGCCGGTCTACGTCCTCGGCATGGGCCAGGGACACCCCGGCAACCCCAACCGCGCGGGCTTCGAGAACGAGATGAACACCGGCGCGCAGATCGCCCGAGACACCGCGTTCGGGATGGCCGGCATCACCCACGCCGATGTGGACGTCTGCGAACTCTACGACTGCTACACGTACACCACGCTCGTGAGCCTGGAGGACTACGGCTTCTGCGGGAAGGGCGAGGGCGGCTCGTTCGTCGAGGACGGCCGGCTTGAGCCCGGAGGCGCCCTCCCGACCAACACGGGCGGCGGCCAGCTGTCCGGCTACTACATGTGGGGGATGACGCCGGTCTCGGAAGGCATCATCCAGGCCCGGGGACAGGGCGGCGAGCGCCAGGTGGAGAAGCACGACTGCGTGCTCGTCAGCACGCAGGGCGGGCTCCTCGACTACCACGCCACGCTCATCCTGAGCCCCCAGCCCAGCAACAACTAGCCCAACAACGACTGACCCGCTACCGCGAGGAGGCCACCCGTGACGACCACCGCCGCTCCCCTGAAGCCCGCCCCTGAGCCGGACGAGCGTTCGCAGGAGTTCTTCGATGGCGCCCAGCGCGGCGACCTGATGCTGGTGCGCTACAACGCCTGCGATGCGTGGCTCGCGCCCGCGACCC